>JALRDR010000015.1 GCA_023262145.1 Planctomycetaceae bacterium
ACTTCGCTTTGTGCTGCCGTCCCGAATCGGACATCCCGAAGTTGTCACCGGGATCTCCGCAGAACAGGCACTGCAGATTCTGGCACTGCCCTGAAAAGAACAGTGCCGCTAATCTTCGTCGCTGTGATCCTGGCGGAATCGATCGAAAGCCACGGCCGCCACAGTGACCAGCCCGGTGATCAGCGACTTTGCGCCATCACCCGCCCCGGCATGCGACAGCCCTGTCTGCAGTACAGCAATAATCAATACACCCAGAAATGTGCGGAAGACAGAACCCCGGCCTCCGGACAGACTTGTCCCGCCGATTACCGCTGCGGCGATCGCCAGCAGTTCCACGCCCCGAGCTCCGTCCGGGCTGGCAGCGCTCAACCGCGCTGTCTCAATCACACCCGCCACGGCTGAAAGCAGTCCGCTGATCATGAATACGGAGATATACAACGGTGCTGTACGCACTCCACTCAGCTTCAACGCCGCCGGATTCGCGCCCAAAGCCACGTAATGACGTCCCCGTACAGTGCGTACGAGCACATATTGTCCGGCCAGAATCGTCGCTGCCGCCAGCAGAAATGCCACCGATACACCCAGACCCGGGATCGCCATCACCAGCGGATCCAGGCGACTGCCGATGAACTGCGTTCGCGATCCGGAAATCAGCAGCGCAGTACCGCGTGCTGCCTGCATCATTCCCAGCGTGACAATGAATGACGGAATTCGGCCCAGAACGCTGACGAGGCCGTTGAGTGCCCCCAGCAGAACTCCCGCACAAAGCACTGCAGCAATGGCAAGTGCAGCCCACCAGTGCTGCCCCGCCAGCAGCACCCCCAGCGCCGCTGATGTCAGCGTCATCATCCCGCCAACGGAGAGATCAATCCCGCCCGCAATCAGCACAAACGTCATGCCGACGGCCACAAAAGTCACTTCCGGAATCTGATTGAGTACCGCCTGCAGCGTGGCGGCAGTGGCGAATCGTTCCAGTGTCAGGGAAAAACCAGCAATCAGCAGTAACAGCACAGCCAGCAACATAACGGGGCCACCGGTCAGACGCTGCAGCGTTGATTTCATGCGGATGCCTTTCGCCTGCCGACCCTGTGAACAGGAAAAACCCGTTCCTGGTCACTGATGTCACTCTGCCAGCTGCTGTTCAGCCCACACCATCAATGCCTGCTGACAGCTGAGCATGGCCTCGTCCCCCTGCCTTCGAGCCTGCTCCACGTCACCGCTCTCAGCGTCCGACTGACAGAAGAAGTAGAATTTGATCTTGGGCTCCGTTCCCGATGGACGTGTCGCAATCTGCAGACGCACCGCAGCCTGCGGGTCCGAACGGAAAATGAGCAGGTCGCCACGCGGCTGAGCAATCTCTGTCACCTCGCCACTGTCATTCAGTGCCGTCCGGCGACCGTCACGATAGTCGGCCACTTCCTGAAACCGAATTCCAGCCAGTTCCCGCGGTGGCTGCTCCCGTAATGTGGCCATCAGACGATCAATTCGCCCTTTGCCAGTGGGCCCTTCGCAGTAAATCGACTTCTGCCCCTCGCAGTGATAACCACAAACCTCATGCAGATCATTCAGAGCATCCAGCAGGGTACGCCCCTCTTCCTTCAGCAATGACGCCAGCTCCAGGATGTACAACGCACAAACGGAAGCATCCTTGTCGCGGCAGTAATCCCCCGCCAGAAAACCGATCGACTCCTCAGTTCCGAAGACAAAGTGTTCCGTCCCCTGTTCCTCCATCGTCTGAGCAATGTACTTGAATCCAACCAGCAATTCGTGGAAACAACGGGCTCCGTGCCGTTCCGCAACCGCTCGCGTCAAGGGAGTCGTCACCAGTGTCTCAACAACATAGTCATCCGCAGAGAAACGCCCCGTCTCCTTGCGACGTCGGAACAGATAGTCGGTGATCAGAGCCCCCACCTGATTGCCACTTAAGGAATGAAAACTGCCATCGGCTGCTCGCACCTGCACACCCAGACGATCTGCATCGGGATCCGATGCCAGAATCAGTTCCGCCGCATGACCTGTCGATTTGACCCAGTCAATCACCGGGTCAAACACCGCCAGATTCTCCGGATTTGGCAGGTGCCCGGGTACGTTCGGAAAATTGCCGTCCGCGCTCCGATGCGGCTCAAAAATCTCAACGCCGGTAAACCCTGCTGCCTGAATCACCGCATACACCGATGTCTCGCCCACTCCGTGCAGCGGAGTAAACACGGCGGAAATCTTTCGTGCCGGCGCCTCACTCAATGCCACAACATGCTGCGTATACTTCTCATCCAGCGATTCTGCCGGACAGACAATGCGTCCGTCCTGAACACACGCCTCCAGATCGGCGACTGGAATCTCCTCCGCCTGCTCCACAAAACCGATGATCCCCTTGTCATGCGGAGGAATCACCTGACCGCCGTTGGACCAGTAAGCCTTGAAGCCGTTGTCTGCAGGGGGATTGTGCGACGCCGAAATCATGACTCCGATGTCACACTGCAGTTCTCGCACCGCAAAGGAAAGCACTGGAGTAGCACGATGTGAGGGAAACAACCAGACCTTGAGCCCGTGAGCAGCAAATGTCGTCGCCGCAATTCGAGCAAACTCCGGGGAATTATTCCGTGTATCGTGAGCAATCACGACGCTGCCGCCGCTGCTGACCCCGCTGGCTCGCAGATAACAGGCCATCCCATGAGCAGATTCGGCGATGGTGCGTTCATTGATCGTCGCCGGGCCCATTTCTCCCATCGGGCCGCGACGCCCTCCGGTACCGAACGGGATTGCCGTCCAGAACATTCCGTCCAGCGTCGCCCAGTCTTCCTGCCGTATCAACTGCTGCAGACGATCACGATATTCGGCGACCGCTTCACGCTGCAGCCATGCCTTCAGATTTGCAGCGGAATCCCCGGTGAGCTGCCCGGCACGATCAGCGGCGTCAATTGCTTCCAACAGTTCCTGTGACACGTCTGCAGCCCCCCATTCAGCTCTTCAGATTCAGTCCGCTCTCTCAGTTTTTGAGCCGAGATGAGAATATCACAGGGCTCAGAGTCACAGAGCAGTGCGGTGTGCGATTCTTCATTCATCCCGGAACCTGGAGAACCGGTTCCCGCATCCTGCTCTGTTCTTTGCCGGAACCCTGCCCGCTACAGTTCAGGGGAACCCGCACCTCATCTCAGATCCTGCCGTGGATCCAGTTCCTGACCCCGGACAACACCTTCATGGACGACCAGCAGATCGCTCGCGAATGTCTCGATCGCTATTTTGGATTCTCAGACTTTCGAGGTTGTCAGTGGCCCGTTATTCAACGCACGCTGCAAGGGCAGCACAGCATGCTGATCATGCCCACCGGCGGCGGAAAATCACTCTGCTTCCAGATCCCGGCGCTGATCTGCGCGGCCAGACAACCCGATCGTAAGCCGCTGACTATGGTACTGTCTCCACTGATCGCCCTGATGAAGGATCAGGTCGACGGTCTCCGTAAACGCAGAATCCATGCCACCTTTATCAACTCGTCGCTGACCCGGGCAGAACGGGAAAAACGCTGTGCACAACTGGCCGACGGCAGGTTCAGTCTGCTGTATGTGACCCCGGAACGATTTCGCAAGCCCGAATTCCGAGAACTCATCAGCCGCCGTCATGTCGTACTTCTGGCCGTTGACGAAGCGCACTGCATCAGTGAATGGGGACACGACTTCCGACCGGACTACTCCCGTCTGGGCGAAATTCGCGAACTGCTCGGCAATCCGGTCACCATCGCACTCACCGCCACTGCCACCCCGGATGTGCAGGCCGATATCATTCGGCAGCTGAATCTGCAGCCGGAGGAAATCAGGACATTCCACGAAGGAATTGATCGCCCGAATCTGCAGCTCAGCGTCGAGAACGTATGGGATGCCGATGAAAAACAGCAGGCCATGGAACGAATCATCCAGCCATGGCTGCAGCAACCCGCTGGCTGCGGGATCGTCTACTTCACACTCATCCGCACGCTGGAAGAATTCAGCGAGCGACTGCAGAAAAGCGGACTGCCACACGTCTGCTATCACGGAGATCTCGAACGACACGTACGGCGGGCCGTCCAGGATCAGTTCATGCTGGGAGATGCACGCCTCGTTCTGGCAACGAATGCCTTCGGCATGGGTGTCGACCGCGAAAACATCCGCTTCGTCGTGCACGCCGATGTCCCGGGATCGCTCGAATCGCTCTATCAGGAGATTGGCAGAGCAGGGCGGGATGGGTTGCCCTCGGAATGCGTTCTGCTGTACGACGAACGAGATCTGAATACCCAGATGGAATTCATTCGCTGGTCCAATCCCGATGCGGAGTTCTTTCAGCGTGCATGGCACCTGCTCACGCACAGCACGGAACAGGTGCGTGCCTTCGGTATCGACTGGCTGCGGGAACGACTCTGCGATCGCAATCGACATGACCGTCGTATTGAAACCGTACTTTCTCTGCTGCAACGCTACGGTGTGATCGAAGATGAACACAACCTTGAACAACTGGAACTGACGGGAGAGCTGCCCGCCCCCCTGGCCGATCAGGAGCTCCGTGCCGCGCAGCTGCTGAACGACCAGAAACGCCTGTATTCCCTGGTCCAGTACATTCACTGCGACGATCGCCGCCAGTTCCTGCGAACTTATTTCGGTGTCGATCCAGCCCACATGTAAGTGCCCGTTCCTGATCCTGTTCCCGCAGGCAAATCCGGTCCCTGCAAACAGGTCAGCACGCCTCCACTTCGCGAAGACACAGCACTGAGCGGAAAAACAACACACGGAGACACAGCAGCAGCATGCCGTGAATCCTGACTACTGCGCCACGACACTCACCGCGGTGCACCAGGAAGGTATTGTCCCTTCCCGGCACACACGGCGATCATCTTCAGGAACGCCCAAGCGGCATCGTGACCGTCTTGAGTTCTGTATAGTTGGCCAGCCCGGCCTCACCCAGTTCCCGCCCCAGACCACTCATCTTGTATCCCCCAAACGGTGCAGCGGCGTCAAAGACGTCATAGCAGTTGATCCAGACAGTTCCGGCACGCAGATCATGAGCGAGGCGGTGAGCACGCCCGACGTCACCAGTCCACACTGCAGCTGCCAGCCCATATCTGGTGTTGTTCGCGCGCTGCAGCACTTCAGCCTCGTCATTGAACTTCAGAATACTCATCACGGGACCAAAGATTTCATCCTGGGCAATATCCATATCGTCCCGCACGTCGGTAAACACGGTTGGTTCAACAAAGTAGCCCTTGTCGCCGTGTCGAGCCCCGCCTGTCAGACAGCTGGCACCCTGTTCGTTTCCACGAGCGATATAGCCGAGGATCTTGTCGAACTGCGCCTTGTCGACCTGAGGCCCCTGGCTGGTATTGCGATCGAAGGGATTTCCCAGACGACGCTGCTTTGCCTGCACCACGACCCTTTCGACGAATTCATCATGAACGGATTCTTCCACGAACAGTCGACTGCCCGCACAACAGCACTGGCCCTGATTGAAGAACAATCCAAACTCCGCTCCCGCTGCCGCTGCATCCAGATCGGCATCAGCGAAAACAATATTCGGACTCTTGCCGCCCAGCTCAAATGTCACTCGCTTCAGCGTCTTTGCCGCTTCGGCCATAATGATCTGCGCAGTTGTTCCCTCACCGGTAAAGGCGATCTTGTCCACCAGCGGATGTCGCACCAGAGCTGCACCAGCCGTGGGGCCGTAGCCCGGAACCACATTGATGACGCCGGGAGGAAATCCGGCTTCCAGAGCCAGTTCGGCCATTCGCAGGCAGGTCAGCGGTGTCTGCTCTGCTGGCTTCATCACAATGGTGTTTCCAGCCGCCAGAGCAGGGCCCCACTTCCACGCCACCATCAGCATCGGAAAGTTCCAGGGAATGATCTGGCCGCAGACTCCCACCGGCTCACGACGCGTGTAACAGAAATTATCGCCCCGGATTGGAATTGTCTGCCCCTGAATCTTGTCGGCCCAGCCCCCGTAATAACGCAGGCAGTCAATCACCAGCGGCAGGTCTGCCGCACGGGCATCAGCAATCGGCTTGCCGTTGTCCAGAGTCTCCAGCGCAGTCAGCTCATCAAAGTTCGCCTCCAGCAGGTCCGCCAGACGGATCAGCAGCAGGCCCCGATCCCGAGCATCCATGCGCGACCACGGACCGCTGTCGAAAGCCTGACGTGCCGCATGAACGGCCAGATCAATATCTTCGGCGTCACCCTCGGCAACTTCACAGATCACTTCTTCCGTTGCCGGGTTGACCGTTGCGAAGGTCTTGCCGCTGACCGACGAACGAAACTCATCACCAACCAGGATCCCTGTCTGACGAATCTGTGGGGTTTCCACAACACCGCTTTCCGCTATCGCCATCATGCTTCTCCTTGATTTGCTGAACTGTGATACGTGCTGAACCGTGATACGTGCTGAACCGTGATACGTGCTGAACTGTGATACGTGCTGAACTGTGATACGTGCTGAACTGTGAGCCTGACCGGGCAAAGCTCTGAATTGACCTGCAGGCCTCGGTTGGCACAGCCCCCGTCTGAAGAAACTCGATTGCTCGTAGAGCACCACACAGCTGGCCAGCGCTCCTCGTCTCAACTCCGAAATCATGACAAAGTCGGGCTCGCCCTGCGACCCACGACGTTGCGAACAGCCAACAAAAAAACCCGACGAAGAACTTCGTCGGGTTGATGTCAGGCTCGGCTGAATTTGCTTCAGTTGCTGCTTTCCAGCAGGTAGATCTCAAAGATGAGCACTTCGTTCGGACCAATGGCCCCTCGACTGCCTCGCTCGCCGTAAGCCAGTTCGCTGGGAATGAAAAGACGATAGTGCGCACCTGGCTTCATCAGCTGCAGCGCTTCCGTCCAGCCTCGAATCACCTGAGTCACACCAAAGCCGACCGGCTCGTCCGCATCGGTCGGTTCCTTGCCGTCATACGACTGATCAAACACAGTGCCATCAAGCAGCTTGCCGCGGTAGTGCGTCTTGACGTTGCTGCTGGTGGTGGGCGAGGCCCCCTTGCCTTCCTTGATGACCAGATACTGCAGTCCGGATTCAGTGACTTTGACACCTTCCTTTTTGGCGTTCTCTGCGAGATAGGCCTTGTTATCGTCCAGCTTCTTTGCAGCTTTCAGTTCTGCCAGTTCCTGCATGGCGGCCTGGATGACTTCAGAAGTCAGTGCTGGCTCTTCGCCTTTCATCGCAGCAGCAATACCTGCAGCCAGGATCTTCAGATCCAGATCCAGACCTTCTCGCTTGATGCTGGTACCAATATTGAAACCGATGCCGTAGCTTGCCTTCGCCTTTGTACTTTCAAGGTTCAGCGGCGCTTCGCCATCCTGAGCGAACCCAGGCACAGCCTGCAGAAAAACAACTGCCAGCGTCAGAACGGCTACCCCGCGATCACAGAAACTCATGTCAGATTCCTGATGCAGTCCCCATACTGACGGCGTTTATCCGCACAACAGCCGGGACAGGATGGATTGAATGGAGCATTCTTGCTCCCGTAATTGCTGCCACGAACTTCGCTTCCCGGGACCAGATCCCGATCCGTGCCTGAGCGTATTCCAGTACAGCTACTTCCGGAACTATGACGGATTCCACGGCAATTGAGAATTCACCTCACCCGGATTTCCTCCGGGTTTCCGCAGTTGTCTGTCGGCTTCCGAGGTGTTCTCTCGCTTTCGGTGATCGACCCGTTTATCCCCATTCCAACTCAGCCCGACGGCTGCACAAGGCCGAAAGCTCTGCTAATATCGCCACTGCAAGGCGACGGGCACGGGGCACAAGACCGGCCCGGAAGATCTGTGCAGTACCCGGCAATTTGCCCGGGAAGGATGTGCGTCCCCCGGCCAGTTGCAGGCCGCCGCAACCTGACTCTGCTACACTTAGGTATCACGGACAAGACCCGGGCGTTGTTCGATTCAGCCCGAGCGTCATTCGGAAATTCTGCTGGAAAGAACACCTCCTATGTCTGAATTCTTCCCTGAGGTTGGCCGCATCGGCTATGAAGGTCCCGAATCCACCAACCCACTTGCCTTCCGCCATTACAACCCGGAAGAAGTCGTCGAAGGCCGCTCCATGCAGGACTGGCTCCGATTTGCAGTCTGCTACTGGCACACCTTCCGCGGCGATGGGACCGACCCGTTCGGTGCCCCTACACTGCAGCGGCCCTGGGACGACGGCTCCAACTCGGTCGACAACGCTCTGAAACGCGTGGATGTCGCATTCGAGTTCATGTCCAAGCTGGGGGCCCCATTTTATTGCTTCCACGATCGCGATGTGGCTCCCGAAGGTTCTTCACTGGCCGCTACCAATCGCAATCTGGATGCGATCGTGGCACGCCTGAAGGAAGCTCAGAACGCCACAGGAATTCGCCTCCTGTGGGGCACAGCAAACCTGTTCTCCAACCCACGCTTCATGCACGGAGCTGCCACCAGCCCGAACGCAGATGTCTTCGCGTTCGCAGCGGCACAGGTCAAGAAGGCCATCGAAGTCACGCATGAACTGGGTGGTGAAAACTACGTCTTCTGGGGTGGCCGTGAAGGTTACATGAACCTCTACAACACCAACATGAAGCGGGAACTCGATCACCTCGCTGCCTTCATGCACATGGCGAGGGATTATGGGGCTTGACTTTTTTGGATTGGAATACATGATTGGTAATACCAAATTGGAATACTGAATCAAATGCCGTTCGTTTCAAGCTCCAAGTGACCAAACGGAGGGGACGACATGAAGAATTTCGGAAC
>JALRDR010000072.1 GCA_023262145.1 Planctomycetaceae bacterium
ATATTCCGCAAGGCTGGATGGGAGCGGTACCTGCAGACCAGCGAGTGTCGATGGGGCTGCAGGGGAAGTCGCATTTGACAGGCTCATTTTGACACGAGTGATCAGGGTACCATGCTGTATCCCGGGATTCCCGGATCTGAACCGCACTGCGGCGAGCGTACCCTTGGCAGTAAAAACGGCGGACATCGATTTCCAGTCCGGCTTTCCCGGGTCAAATGTCTGTTCCGGATCCAGTGTGAAATGAACCGGGTCATTTCCCAGCCACACGGAGAATCTGCGGGGCTCAGTGGCGTTTGTGGTCCAGTTCCCCGCCGCAAGGAAACTAATCGTGTAGCTCTGCCCGGGAATTACCTTCACCGTCTGATAAACGGATCCGGACCGATTTCCATTCAGGTCAATCGCATTCGCCCCTTTGTATGGAACCTGCTCCCTGAATACGCGTAAGTCAATACTTCCAAGTTCTGTCCGCCATGGTCCGTCCCAGATCTGCGGACCTCGCTCGTCCATCTGGTATTCGCCGCGAGTAACCGGCCCTGCGCGAAAGAACGGATCACGTAGCGCTGCAGCTGCAGCGTCAGCTTCAGCCTCCGAAGGCTCGCCCGGAAGCTGTTGTGTGCGCAGTACAAGCTGCTGGGCGGTGACCGTGGACAACGTGATGCACCACTGAATCACAACACAAAGACCGGTTGCCCAAAGTGACCCCCGGAGTTCTGCCAGTAAACTGTTCACCGAATTCATGGAAATGCTCCCCCTGAGAATTCACCGATTGGCTACGGCACCAGCGGAGGAATCAGCGCTGTCGGAGCAGGGAACGTACTTGCGCCCTAAAATTCAGCGGCGACGACCTTGGGGCCAAAGCAGATTCGAAAAAATTAGCCACACTCACTCACAACAAGGAATGCACAACCACTCCCCGGGAGCACAGCAGGCCGAAGAACTGAGAACAACTGTTGTGAGCAATTGCAGAAGAAATGCCCGAATGTCGCGGACACCTTCAATCAGCCGTGAATTTCCGTCCACGAAGAATCAGCACTTGAAAAAACAAACGATGTGATCTTTAGTGTTTTTCGCTTGCTGACAGTTCGGGGCGTCACGGCAGCCTGCCGCCGGCTGAAGATAATTAAAACTTTATCAAAAATGGTCTTCTCACCCTGATCACTACGAGCAATGAACAATTTGTAAATGAAGTTGTGCATTTGTCTTAACATAACGCTGCAGGGCGAAGGCACTGACAACAGGAGCATTGGCATGAAGACGCTCAGGAGAGCCTGCAGTACCTGGCCGCTCACCCGCTCTGGCGGAGATCCGCTGTTGCGGTTCGACGAAGGCATCCAGTAATTCTGGCAGGACGAGGACTACGGCTGACGGGCAAGTGACAGTTCGCGGCTTGACTTGCGTCAGGGACAATAAACGTCAGCGTCCAGCTGGTGATTTCGGAATTCCAGCGCACGCGATACTGCTGGTTTGCAGAGCTTTCTGAGCCGCCACATTGCTGCTGACAGCCTGCGAAGACGACTGCAGTTCATCAGCAGCGGCGCGAGCACAGCAGCGCGGGCACAACGGCGCGAGCACAGCAGCGCGAGCGGAGTTGAGTTTCGCCTTGCACGTTCCTGTTGGCTGTCACTTTTCCGCGACGAACAGGAATTCAGAATGATGCAATCAATGCGGCGAAATCTCGCCACATTTTTTGATGAGTCCGGCCAGACAGGCGTAGCTTGCCTCCGGTCTGCTCAGGACGCGTACGCGTTTTGGCCGAATTCAAGCAGAATTGATCAAGAGTTGTCAGTGCTTTATCACGAAGAGGAAAGAGCAGCAAGTACGTCTGCAACGCACTGAAACACTCACTGCTCGACAGCCAACAAAGCCCGCCGGGCGACAAAACAGTGCTCGCGATTTCATTCCTCAGCGAATCACGGCGAATCTCTGCGGGTAAGTTTGATCCCCTGGGGCCAACAGCTGCGTCAATGGCAGACGAGGCAACCGGCGCCCAATTCTCTTCCGAACCGATCTCAGGATGGCGGAATTCAATGAATACTCATCAGGTCCCTGAAACACCTGGACAAGTGCAGCGACCATGGGGAGTGGTCTGGCAAGCCTGAACAGAACTTCGAGCAGCTGCTGCAATCCCGGCCTCTCGCAGAGAAGTGCAGATGCAGTCGGCAGCACGCACTGACCACAGCACCGATCAATCCTGATGCCGGACAGCGAACCCTCACAAGGCCATTGTGACGCATTGGCAACGGTCTTCTGCACATGCAGCGGGCTCGCGCCGGTCTTTAGCAACGGTGTAATTGCGGAGGCCGAGGCGGGAGCGAGAGCATTTTTGCAGCACCGACAGAAAGTGGCAGGCATTGTATTCAGTGCTATGCGCAGACTGGCCGGCAGAATGATGGTTGTCGCGGTGATGAATACCTGCAGATAAAGTTCTTATGTGCATTCTTCGCGGAGCGATACGTGGTTCACAACGGCCTCGCCAGGCGTAATCAACCGGGTCCCGGAGACAACTGAAGACCAGTGTTACTGACAACGCAGCCTTCTCCGGCGGCTTGTTGCAGAAGCATACCTGCCGGCCCAAAAAAAGGGCGGTTCCGAAGAACCGCCCTGATTTGAATGACCTGTTTCGCATCGTCGATGAGCCGCGAGCGAATCCCGAAGGAATCGCCGGCAGCGACCTGTCTGGAGTCAACAGACAGATCAGGGTGCGTTTGCCCCCCCAGAGACAAAACTCGCTGTGAGTGGATTACCTGCTCGGTCCAACACCACTGGTCCAGCCGGCGCCGGTGCTGCGGGCGCCGGTGCTGCCGGGGCTGGTGCGGCTATAGGATCAAGACGTGGTCCCGGCTGTACATTCGGTGGCGGTGTTGGCACAGCCGGCGGAGCTGGAGCAAGATCCTGAATGTTCACTGCCGGGGCAGCAACAGGTGTCAGCTGTCCTGTAAACGGAGCAAGCGACAGTCCACCCAGAGCTTCAGCAAACGTCTGCAACGGGGCACCACCAGCTTGTCCGGTTGCCGGAAATACCACAGCGTTATCGACCGTCAGTCCATTCTGTGGTATCAGTTGGCCATTCGGCAGAATCAGTTCAGGGTGGTCAAATGGAGCAGCCTGATAGCGAACGCGTTCATCAGTCAGTGCTTTCATGAAGGCAACCAGAGCCGCAGCCTGCTCATTGTTGCCCTGCAGCGTGGGGATTCCGAAGATCTCCGGGTCAAGATGAGCAAGGTTTGTGTTGAAAAAGTCTGCGCCACGAGCGTAGAACGCGACGACCTCTTCAAGCGTTGCCTGGCCACCATTGTGCATGTACGGCCCGGTCAACTCAACATTTCGCAGACTTGGCGTCTTGAATGCACCGAGGACTGCAGTTCGTGCGTTGAAGGGAACAGCAACTCCCGGGAGCCTGATCCTTCCCTGCTGCATCTGGCGAGTATAGGACAATGGACCAAAGGCGGGATGATTTGCCCCCACGCCCAGGTCCTCGGAGGTCGGGCGAACACCGAGGTTGTAGAAACCGAAGTCATAGAAGGCTGGTCCGCCGTTCCCCATTCGCATCAGTTCGACCAGCAGTTCCGGAGGTCCGCCAGGCGCCGCCGGCGCAAGGTTATTGATGGTCGGGCCGGCAAATTCTGCACCATGATGGCAGATAATGCAACGACCTTCGTTCATGAAGATATTCAGACCAACCTGAGCCTGATCTGACAGAGCTGTCAGGTCACCGTTGGCCCACTGGTCGTAGGGAGCTCGGTCAGATACCAGTGTAGACTGGTACATCATCAGAGACAGACCCCAGAACAGTGAGAAGTTGGATTCCATCTGCGTGAAGCCAGCGGCAGTTACTTCCTGCGACGACCACCATTGCGGGGCGAATGCTTCGCGGATCAGTGCAGCATAGGATACCGTTGCAGGATCCAGCCCCTTGCCGCCATCAGGAGCGACAAACGGCCCGAGTACACTGTCGTCTGCTGCCACCTGCTGCTGAGCCAGCGGGGTCAGGCTGAAGAGTTTCTGAGCGACCTGAGCAAACTCACGCCCAGTCCAGCTCATTTCCACATCACTGAGTACCGGACCGACAGCCTGCGATGCCAGAGCGGAGTTGGCAAGACGAACACGAACGGGCAGCAGACGTCCGGTGGCATCAACCTGCAGTACGCGAGCATTGGGGTCCATGTCACCAAGTGGATTGACTCCATTGAATTCATTTCGGGCCCTACCGTCCCAGAACAGGCGATCGAAGAAAACGGCATTGATGTTGGTTGGCGAATTACGTCCGGTTGTGGCACGGGCATTCACACCACCAAAACGGTGTACAGTCGAAGGAATCACGGTAGCAGCTTCTGCAGCAACACCCGGAGTAAAACCGGCACCTGCCGAACCAACAACTCCCTGAGAGCCAGCGACTTCCAGAGTCGTCCGGACGATTGGATTACCCACTGCAAAGCCCGGCTCGTCGCCTGGCAGAGCGGGATTCGTGGGCAGGTGGAATGGGAAGTCTGCCGCCGTCAGTGTTGTGTTCGCACCGCGGAACCCCGCAGCGGCCTGACGACCAAGCAAGGCCTGTCGGCGTCCCCCGTTCGGCCCGAATGCCGATCCGGGTGCTCCCGGATGCAGATCGTTTGCGGTACGAATGTCAGCACCGGCATTCCAGTGACAGGTCGCGCACGCCGTGAGTCCGTCACTGCCAACCTGCATGTCCCAGAAGAGTGCCTTGCCGAGCAGGATCGCCTTTTCCTGATTGACAACAAAGTCAGCCAGGTTGGCAGGCATTGGAACAGGAACTGTGTTCAGGGCCGGAGGAAAAATCGGAGCGGCCGCAACATCAAGCAGTTCAACGCCTGTGATAAAGGCACCGTCCGGAAGACCAACATCGTTAGAACGGAACTGCAGATCAGTGGTTAAACCGGTTGCTGTGAAGGTCGCTGAGAGCGTTTGCCAACCGAGTGCATTGGGAGCAGCGCCCGGCTGGATCGTAAATGGAACGAGGCTGTTCCCGAACGCCACTGTCAGCGAACGAGGCTGATTCGGATTGGTCCGCCAGTTTCCAGTTGCGCTGAACCGAACCGTATACTGCGTACCAGGAACAGTCTGCAGCAACTGGGAGATACTACCAGCCCGAGTTCCATTCAGGTCAACGGCATTCGCTCCGCGGATTGGAATGGTGATTGTACCAACATGCAGAGCGACATTCCCATCCACAACTCTCCAGTCGCCCATAACGGGGTTACTGAACGCAGAGAAAATCGTTTCTCCATTTGGAGCATTGCTTTGGGTGAAGAATCCATCCACCAGACCAGCTGGCAGTCCAACCACCGCACCGGGGATTGCTCCCGCAGGAATAGCAGCCCCCGGGATCAGGCCCTGATTCAGCGGAGCGTTTCCGGAAATCGGCGTCAGAGTCTGGGCGAAACTGACGCTGCTCAACACGCTCAGGCAAAGCATCACCAAGGGTAGTGAAGGCCTTCGTGGCAGCCTTCTGCGAAACAACTGCAAGAACATAAACTCACCAATCCGGAAATAGATGTGGGGGGAAGGGAATCCCTGTACTGGAATCAGTAACCGCTGACGAAAACCCCTGTCGAGACCTGATAAGAATGTCAGTCTCATTCGCCAGCGAGGCACTGAGCCCGTGTCAGGAAAGAGTGATCGTTGATCCGGCATACAAAGCCGCAAAGCCCAATAGGGCAACCGGCGTGCCGGAGTGCACTTCTGCTCACGGAATTGACTCTTCTCAGCAGAATGCCATGGGCCACGGCCGTGTGAAGTACTGGTCCGCACGCTGCAAAACGCCGTTTTTTGAGCCTGAGACGCAGCACTCTTTCCTGTCACATCACCTTGAGAATCTGCTGACAGGCACAAGCCCGGTTGGCCTTCATAAAAGCGGACATTCAACTCCCGAAACACCACGTTTCTGGCCAATGTAAAGTAACTGATACAGCGGTTGACAGTTCCCGCAGTCCGCGTGACCGCGATCTCAAGACAAGCCAAAATGTTTGAAGTAATCGGGGGCCCGGATGAATGCTGTGTTTCAGTTCCTTGACAGTGTTAATTGAATGAAACAACAGCAAATCCTGCTCCGAACAGATGGGATTAGTCGCATCGCTATCAGCAGACTGGGCAACAGCAAGCCAGCCTGAGCCCGAGAAGTGCGTTGCTTGCAGGATCGTGACGAAATGCCGGAAAGAAAGACTGCATTGCCGCAACCGGGCGAAAGCAGGAGATCAGATCGATCTCGTTGCAGGAACGTTATTGGAACGAACGTTCCTGGAGCGGTGGAGTGCAGGAGCACGGCATGCTGCCAGATTCGTAAGACGCGTATTTGACAATCAGGAGCGAGAGCGATGCTGGCATTACGTGAACAGATTAACCCATAGCAATTACTGAATGGATTCGGCTTGCTCCTGACAGTCGAACACACCGTGGACCACAGGCATCTTGCCGTCGCACAGCGGACGAGGCTGACGATCCGCGGCCACAGAAGCGTCCGCAGACGCGAATTCCGGGCGGCGGCTGGCAGGACATTGACTGGACGACTTCAGCTGCAGATTTTTCCGGTTATTGAGGCACAATCGATGGCTAGCAGATGGCGCGTGTACTTACGCGCGGCATTCCGTTGCGAGACCGTCTGAGTGAGAGCAACGGCTATTCTTTGCCGACAGCCCAAAGCTGTTCCAGCAATCGCTCCATTTCAGGATCATGCTGGTGTAATTGATTGCGGTCGAACGGAAAAAAATCGTTGGTGCTGAAGAATGATTCCGTGGATTCTGCAAAGTACTCCATTGGATTTGTGAGTGCATATGCAGATTCAGTTCTGGATGGCCTGTTGTTTCCAAATCTGCGTTCAACCTCTTCGTATGTTCCGCTGTCTTTCATCCGCGCGAACGCCTGTTGCAGCTGCTGGTTCCCGAATCCGCCATCGAGGAACTGATCGTGCCAGGCATGGGCCAGTTCGTGTAATGCGAAGTTGGGCATCCGGCTGAGTTCCCGTTCGAACACAGAGATATTTGTGAATTCAATTCCCTTGACCATAACTGGATCGCGTCCATTGCGCTGCAGCCAGCCGGCCCCCGGATGATATTCTGCGCGTGGTCCGCTGCCAGGGTAAGTGGGATTGAAGTAGAGCTTGACTGTCTGCAGTTTTCTTACAGCAGCCTGCGGCACAACTCGCTGGACTTCTTCAAGCTGCCGCTGCAGAAGTTGCACAGCCTTCTCTGTTTCCGCCTTCTGCTTTGCAAGCAATTCGGAGGAAATGAGCAGCTTCCAGCCGCAAACCTCACGGATTTCGGGGGCGACAGCGGTTTCTACCGCTCCGGTGGGAGACTCATCGCTGTCGATCTGCATCGCGGCGGCCACTCCCGGCAGATGCACCAGGCCCAGCAAGAGAGCCATCTGGAACAGGGCGCGGACTGGCGGAAGTACTTGAAGAGCAGTGACAACCATGGGAAAGCCCTTGTCAGCGAAAGAAGTGCGAGCGGCCCGGTATTCTTGCAGACCCACACTGTGACACAAGTTGATTTGCATGCAGAATGGCAGCTAGTATTCCGATTTCATGATGCCAGCGGAGCAATGCGGCCTGCTCCGGTGCGTTCTTCGCAGCCGAGTGCACAGGCATTCGCAGTGGAGCAGGCATTCGCTGAAGCACAGGCACCTGTGCGGCATGAGCGGGGGCGTGATTGCAGATCCTGTGGCGACGGCAGCCCTCAGTTTTTTTGCCTGCAGAGCCCTGTCAGAGTACTGTGGATGGCCATTATGAAACTATCTCGAATTTTGCCGCCGTTGAACCATTGGCAAGTTGCCAGGCGATGCTGCATAGCTCTGTTGCTGATTGCATTTTCGTCGGGGCGGTCGGCTACCGCCCAGTCAGACCACGTGACGCCGGCAGAGCGTCTGTTTACGCTGCAGGTGTTGCCATTGCTTGAGGGCCGCTGTGGCGGTTGCCACCAGGACGACCAGGAGGGCGGTTTCCGGATCACTGATCGTGACAACCTGCTACGCGGAGGAGAATCAGGAGAGCCGGCAATCGTACCCGGGAAGCCGGATCAGGGAAGCATCCTGCGTGCCGTGCGCTGGATGGACCTGAAGATGCCCCCTAAAGAGGCGGATCGACTGCATGCAGAAGAAATCACGATTCTGGAGGAATGGATTGCAGCCGGGGCCCCGTGGCCGGACGTCGCGACACAGGAAGCAATTCGTCTTGCGGACGCCATGGAATCTCAGAACGAACGAGGAATTCAGCTGCGTACCAGCGGTGGCCTTGCCGACTCGTGGACAAATCGCCGTTATGACCCTCGGGACGTCTGGGCATTTCTGCCGCTGCAGGATCTTTCCGATGCGGTGCCTGCGAATCTGAGTGATGTGAACGCGATTGACCTGCTGATCGACCGACAACTCAGGGAGACGGGGCTTGCCGCTGCCGCAAGAGCGACTCCTCGTGAATTGATTCGCCGCGCCACGCTGGACCTGCACGGGTTGTTGCCCACTCCGGATGCGGTCGACAGCTTCGAGCAAGCGATGGCAGAGGCGCCGGAACAGGCGTGGGCAGATCTGATTGACGATCTTCTGGCCAGTCCGCGCTACGGAGAACAATGGGGGAGGCACTGGCTGGATGTGACGCGTTATGCAGACACGGGAGGAATGTCCAACGACTACGAGCGTTCCAACGCGTGGCGATATCGCGACTACGTAATCCGCAGTTTCAACGAGGACAAGCCCTGGGACCAGTTCATTATTGAACAACTTGCAGGTGATGAGCTTGCCGATGCATCCGTTCTTCGCCGGACCCGTGGTCAGCCTGCAGACATTGAGCAGGTTCAGGTGGACGGAAGTTACACGCCTGAAGAGTCGGAACAGATCATCGCGACAGGGTTTCTCAGACTGGGTCCGTGGGATAATGCCATGGTTCGGGATGACGAAGCCCGCCAGCTGTGGCTGGACGACGTGGTCAACATTACGGGGCAGGCGTTTCTGTCCCAGACAATGC
>JALRDR010000106.1 GCA_023262145.1 Planctomycetaceae bacterium
AGTGATCGACTGGGGGCTGAGCAGTCGGCTGGTGGATTGTCACGTGCGGGCAATGCAGCCCTGGCCCAAAGCGAGTTCCCTCCTGCAGCGTGACGGGCAGCCGGAACTGCGTTGTCTGATTCAGAGTGTTGCTGCAGTGGATCTGGGGGGTGGGGAACACGTGACGGCGGGCACGGTAATGTTACAGGATGGCGAGATTTATGTGCGTACCGGGGACGGCTGGTTGTTGATAGAGATGATTCAGCCGGAGGGAAAACGGGCAATGAGTGGGGCGGCGTTTGCGAACGGGTATCAGTTGTCGGCCGGGGGGCGATTTGTGGGAACGTCGAGTCCGTGAAGTGTGCAAGGGCGAGTAATTTTCAAAGTTACTGCTCGGATTGCCACGATCACAACGGTTCCGGTTCCGGCACAATTGCGGTAACTGCCGATTAGCGGGCGAATCACGGTGCAGAACAGTCGAAGAGTGTTCCACGCTGTGTTACGGTGGGTCTGGGGTGTTGTTGCGGGCGGAATACTGCCGATTGCGACACTTTTTCCAATTTCCGCAACGCCTGGGGAAATCCGATCCTGTCCGTGTTAAAATGCGGGAATTCCCTGTAGTTATGCTGGCCGCAGAATTGCGTTATCAGCGTGTTTACGGGCGGTTCTGTTCACCGGCTGCAGCGTTCGTGTTGAAGGTGCAGGAAAGTTCTGGCGGCAGTATCGCCGGATTTTCGGCACTTTTGACGGGCGGTAAAATGCGGTGTTGTCAGCGGTAAGTGGTGGAACCCGTGGCATTCGGCCGTACAAGCCGTCGGTCAGTGTTTCTTCAAAGATCATCGTGTTGATGTGAGTGGACGACACATGTCGAATGAATCATCTCGAGAAGTTGTGATCACCGGGATTGGTGTTTTTTCCCCGATCGGTATTGGCCGAGCAGCGTTTTCGGCAGCGTTGCGGGAAGGTCGCCATGGCATCGGGCCTGTTGAACTGCACAGATTTGTTCCGGGACCAGGTGGCATCGGTGGCGAGGTCAGCGACTTTAACGATACGACAGCAAAGAAGGAACATCTTCACATTCTGCGCAAAAGCCTGAAGGTGATGTGTCGAGAGATTCAGATGGGTGTCGCGTCGGCTTTGCAGGCTATGAGCGATGCCGGTCTGGCTCCGGGAGATGTTCCGGCTCAACGAATCGGCTGTGACTTTGGCGCGAACCTGATGTCCAGTCCTCCGGAGGTACTGGAAGCGTCAGCGTTACGTTCTCGTTCCATGCGGACCGGGAATCTGGCATTTGACTTCAATGCCTGGGGTCAGACGGGGATGCGTGGTCTGGAACCGTTGTGGCTCCTGAAATACCTGCCGAACATGCCGGGCTGTCATATCGGGATTGCTCTGGAGGCGTTCGGCCCCAACAACTCAATTACTCACGACGAAGCATCCGGCGGCCTGGTGATCGCAGAGGCGTGCAATGCGATTCGTCGCGATCGGGCTGACGTGATGGTTGCCGGAGTGGTGGGAACGCGGTTGCATCCGGTGAAATCGGCCATGTACTCGCTGCTCGACCCGCTGGCTGCGGGACCTGCTGAAACCTGCCTGCGTCCCTTCGATCGGGCACGTTCGGGGGAAGTGCTGGCTGAGGGGGCATGTTCTCTGATTCTGGAGGAACGCGGGCATGCCGAAGCCCGGGGGGCTCAAATTCTGGGAACGGTCCTGGGATGTGGGGCAAGTTCTGTGTCAGGTCGAGATGGTGTTGCAGACGAGGGCCGCGCGATTGTTCTGGCTGCAAATGCTGCTCTGGAGCGTGCGGGACTGGCCGTTACAGATCTGGGACACATCAACGCCTGTGCTTCGGGACACCCGGATCGGGACCGTCACCAGGCGGAAGGACTCTGTGCACTGCTGGGAGATGCCGTTTCCGAAGTACCCGTCACTGCGGTCAAAAGTTACTACGGCAGTGCCGGCAGCGGATCTGCTCTGATTGAACTGGCGGCGTCCCTGCTCTGTCTTAAGGACGGACAGGTCCCACGGACTCTGAACTTCGAAAGTGCAGACGAGGCAACTCCCCTGAATGTTGCTCACGGCGCTGCGACGGAAGCTCGCAACGGAGTATTCCTGAAGACCAGCGTCACGCGCATGGGTCAGGCCAGCGCTGTGGTTGTGAGGGTCTGACCGGCTCAGGAATTCCCTGCTGCGGTCTGCCAGGTGTGGGAACTGCAGCAGCAGGGCTTCAATTTCAGACAAGGGTGTCGGGGTCAGCTCGACACCCTTTTTTATTGATTGCCGAGGGTCAGAGCACTCATTGCAGGTTGGCTGGCTCGACATCGTG
>JALRDR010000168.1 GCA_023262145.1 Planctomycetaceae bacterium
GGCTGAAGCAGCTGGTTCAGGTCGTCAGCCGGGATGCGTCGCTTTTCCAGCGCTGTTCGGGCATCGATCAGTCCTTCATTGACCAGGTCAACTGCGATGCGGACTGCGGCGAAACCGGTTCGCTTGGCATTTCGAGTCTGCAGCATCCAGACCTTGCCGCGCTGAACCGTGAATTCGATGTCCTGTACTTCCTTGTAGTGCTTCTCGAGCGTCTTGCCGATTTCGTCAAGCTGAGCGAATGCCGCCGGAGCGTCGATACTGAGCGTTTCTTCGATACGTTTCGGTGTTCGAGTTCCGGCAACCACGTCTTCGCCCTGAGCGTTGATGAGGTAGTCGCCGCAGAACCCGGGGATTCCGACAGAGCAGTTGCGAGTCAGGCCCACGCCAGTCGCACAGTCGTCACCCAGGTTTCCAAAGACCATTGCCTGCACGTTGACAGCGGTGCCCCAATTGTGAGGAATACCGTACTGACGACGATAAACAAGCGCCCGGTCGTTCATCCAGCTGCCGAAGACTGCACCGATGCAGCCCCACAGTTGTTCCATCGGATCTTCCGGAAACTCAATACCGGCATGTTCCTTGATGACGGCTTTGAATCTGATCACGATTTCCCGGAGGGCATCGATGGACAGATCTTTCTCATGGTCAACGCCGGCGGCTTCGCGAGCGTGCTCCAGAATATCTTCGAAGTGGTCCGGATCGTTCTTGCTTTCCGGCTTCAGCCCCAGCACAACGTCGCCGTACATCTGGATCAGGCGGCGGTAACTGTCCCATGCAAAATGCTCATTGCCGGACTGCTGAATCAGCGCCTGAACAACCTGTTCGTTGATCCCGATGTTCAGAACGGTATCCATCATTCCCGGCATGGATTCGCGGGATCCGGAACGGCAGCTGAGCAGAAGTGGGTTGGATGCGTCGCCGAATTTGGCACCCATTGCTGCTTCAGCACTGGCGATAGCATCGGCAACCTGCTGCTGCAGTTCTGGCGGATACTGGCGACCATTGTCGTAGAAGTACGTGCAGACCTCGGTTGAAATCGTGAATCCCGCCGGAACCGGCAGACCAATGCGGCTCATTTCTGCCAGGTTTGCACCCTTACCGCCAAGCAGCGGCTTTTGTGAGGCGTCTCCTTCAGCCTTACCATCTCCGAACGTGTAAACGTACTTCATTTGAAATCAACCCTAGTGAAAAGACAGGACCGAGACACTGCGGTCAGCGTCTGAACGCATGTCACTGAACACATGCAACAGCGACGAACAATGACCAGAACAATGACGAACAGTTGCGACTGGACGCCTTGCCAGGCCGGGACACGTTGGTGCTCGGCTGGCAATCGCTGATCTACGGCGGTTTGCCAACCGCCGGGCCTCCCAAAAGAGCCTTTCGGGGCCGCTACTGATCGCCTCGCTGTTCGTCATCGCAGGCGCATACCGTAGGCGTTGCCGCGGGTACAGCGGGCGGTTTGCCACGTTAGCAATGCGAATTGCAAACTGCAAGCGGCGCCCGATACTGTTGAAATCTTCCGGAAAAATCGGGTATGAAAGCAACCAGCGTCGAGAAAAACAGGACGGATACGCGAGTATTCTCAGCGTTTGGACCTGAGACCGGGGAATCTTCGGAGTCCTGCGTTTCCTCTTGTTGCTGCACAGAATATTCGTCCGGAACCCACATATGCGGGACACTGAACCTGAATCGGAATCTGTGCAGGACACCGGGTTTGAACTCCTTGGTCTGCCGGTTCATTCCGATGAACATACAACGCGAAGCAGAACTCCGTTTGAAATGCTGGTGACGCAGTTCGTGGCCGAACTGCGTACGGGCAGCCGTCCATCGATCGAACGCTACGCACGCCGCTACCCGCCCCATGCAGCCCAGATCCGAGATGTTTTTCCGATGCTGGCGATGCTTGAAGAATCCTGCGCAGCCCGAGAATCGCAGAGTATTCGACGGCAGATGCCAGGCCGATTTCCATTGACTAAAATCGGCGGTTGCGAACTGTTGCAGGAAATTGGCCGGGGTGGTATGGGGGTAGTCTTTCGCGCAGCAGAGCAGGGCTGTACAGAGCCGCGAGCTGTGAAGGTGCTTCCGTGGAGATCGACGGTTGTGCCGCAATGGGTGGAGCGATTCAGGAAAGAGGCCGAAACGGCTCAGGGACTGCAGCACCGAGGGATTGTTCCAGTACTGCGATCGGGAGAGCAGGACGGTTACTGCTATCTGGTAATGCCACTGATCGCGGGTGTGGGCCTCGATGTGCTCATCCGTGAACTGGGCCGAACGGAAACCCGTGTTTGTCTTGCGGATCTGATTCAGCGGACAATCGGACTGGCCTGTGCTGCAGACCAGAACATTTCCCGGGGGATCTCTGTGCAGCCGACAGACTGGCCACGATTTACGGAAATGGCGGTTTCGGCGGCAGCTGCACTGTGCCTCGCCCATCGCGCAGGAATCTGCCATAACGATATCAAACCCGGAAATCTGCTCGTGGAAGCTGATGGTTCCATTCAGATTACGGATTTCGGACTCGCCGGAACGTATGCCGAAGGCACTGTGCTCAATGCTTCCCGCTCGCGTCGCGAGTCAGGAAAGGGCGTTGCAGGTGATGGCGAACATGGTGGGACGCTGAGGTACATGGCTCCCGAGCGATTTGCCGGCGGGGTTTCGGTGTCTGCGGATATTTTCTCCTTCGGCGCCACGCTCTACGAGTTGAGTCTGCAGTGTCCGGCATTTGAGGAATCAGATCCGAGTCTGCTCAGGCAGAAGATCCTCGCGGCAGATTTTGTGCCGCCGGGGCGGTTGGATCCGACCATCCCCAGAGCTCTGGAGACCGTCATCTGCAACTGCCTGGCCGCTGATCCCGCGGATCGCTACGCAAGTGTCGAAAGTCTGCTGGTTGATCTTCGACGAATAACGGCCGGAAAACATGTTGCCAGCACCCGCTGCACGGGTGTTCAGAGGGTCTGGAGAAACCTTCTGGATCGGTGAAATGGCGGCAAGCTGAAACATCTGCTCAGCAATGGCACGAAAAGACCTGTCGATGCGGAGATCAGCAGCGCCGGCAGATTCCGTGTTTATTGCCGCAAACGCTATTTTTCAAAAGGTTTATGGAAAATCTCGAGGGTTCGCACGGGAGCACTCCGGGGGTGCGATTACAGCAGCGTGGCAAATTCTGAGGATTCTGCGGATTTTTTCTGTTTGGAAGCGGTATGGCTGGTCGATAGAGCCTTCTGGGTGTGGGTACGAATGCCCAGCCTGTAAGTTCTTTGACAATTCGCATTGAAATCAGGGTCGAGTGCGACAGGGTCGGGAAACCGGCGTGAGCCTGTGGGATTGGCATGTTAATGCCTCTGATGTGAACCGGGGTCTTGACAGTAAGTTCAACTACTGCATAAGCTTGGGACGTTTACAGTGCATCAGGTTCCAGGGTTCCAAAACCAGGAGAGTGATCGTGACCAAGAAAGAGATCGTGAAGGCGATTTCAGAGGAGTTGGGACTCACTCAGCTGAAGACGAAGGAGATCGTTCAGCGAACGTTTGATTCCATCATCGATACGCTGGTGGAAGACGGTCGAATTGAGCTGCGAAACTTCGGCGTTTTCGAGGTGAAGAAGCGAGCTGCTCGAAAGGCCAGAAACCCCCGTACCGGGGGTCAGGTTGAGGTGCCGGCGAAATTCGTCGTGACCTTCAAGCCTGGTAAGGAGATGGAAGCGAAGGTTCGTGAAATGGAACTGGCAGAGGAACGACGCCTCGCTGGTATTCCGGAAACAACAGCATCTTCGCCAGCAAGTCCTCCACCGTCACAACCGTTTCAGTCACCAGCACCGCCGCCGCAATCGTGGCAGCCGCCGACCTTTCCATCTTCCGACTCACCCTCGGGATACTAAGGGTCGCATTGGACCCTGATTTCATCGCGAATGTTTAAAGCTGTTTCGAACGCCGGGATCATCAGTGATTGCCCGACTGCAGCGTGACAGGATGTTGCAGCAGTGCAGGGCAGATGCGTCCAGGGAAGGACCTAGCGATGAAAACTCGTTTACGACTGTTTGTGGGACTGATGCTGCTCTGCTCCATGATGACGGCAGGCTGTGCCATGCCGATCTGGAGCCCGAATCCGGACATTCGTGCCCGTCAGCTCATCTACCAGTCAGAGAGTCTGCGTCATATCCCGGAAATCTGGGAACGCATCTGGGGACTGGATCAGCCTGACCTGGCGACTCCCTATCGCGTGCATGGCGGCGTGATCTGATTACGCGGCCATCGTTGTCACACTGAACACGCTGACTGGAGGTCGACGAGCACAGCCGTCGACCTCTTCGTGCGCGCCTGGAGATGTGTTTCAGGCAGATCAACGCAGTGCAGCATCCTGATTGATTCTGGAGAAGTCATCTCCGGCAACGACTCGCGATGGGCGTACCTGAGCCACCGGCTGCTGTTCATCGAACGACAGTTTCAGATCTTCGATGCAAATTTCAGAAACGTGGTACACGGGCTGTGCTGTCTGCGATTCGCCGTGGCTGGAACCGATGAGTGGTGAAAACATCGCTGGAAATCGCGGCTGTGTGCGTGCCGGTGTAACAGTTTCACGACTCAGTCGCACCTCAATAGGGGGCGTGGACGGGTACCGCAGGTGCAGCAGCAGGTCTCCGCTGAGCTCGTTGCGGTAAGCGGTTCGCAGGGCCGGAGTAAAAGACACTTCGGTGCCATTGCGGACCTGACGATATCCGGCGTAATTGAACTTCACGGTCCCTGCTGAGATCTCGGTTTCCGCCTGGTGCAGTTTCCAGCCGAGGACACCCGCCACGGCGATGGTGCTGACGCCCCCGTGATTTCCCGGAACGGCGGTCAGCGTGGAAGCCAGATGTCTGCGGGCACATTCAGGAAGTTCATCGGGACCGAGTTTCTGTGCGCACATCAGGAGTGCCGGGATGGGTACGATCGCAACGTGGCGAGGGTTCTGGAGCATTTGTGCGAGCTGAGCACTATTGCCGGAAGTGTAATGCAGCCAGACAAGGCTGACGGCACTTTGTTCTTCTTCCAGTCCCTCCTCAACATTGCACAGCAGCAGGCCCTCAGCCTCCTCGTATTTCTGATGCCGCGACATGATCGCCGCACAGATGATATTCGCTTCCCAGTTCACCGAAGAAAGTTCCCAGGCGGACCGTGCTGTTTCCAGTGCCATTCGATCTCCACGGGCTTCCTCCATC
>JALRDR010000204.1 GCA_023262145.1 Planctomycetaceae bacterium
ATGCATCCACAAAATGTGGTGGTGTCGACGATGGTGTGCCAGCTGGCAAGACCGTCTGCTACACTTGTCGCGCCGGCAGTGAGCCGATCTTTTATGTCTTTACTCGAAAGCAGGATGACTCGGTGGTCAGGCTGCTTAAGCAGATTGACGCGCTGGTAGTCGCCGGCAAGGACCGGAAGACGGCCGCGGTTGTCAACTTTCTGGGGGATCCCGACGACGAAGCAGCACGCCAGCAGGTGGCCGATTTTGGAGCAAAACACGCTCTGACGAATGTTGCCCTGACAGTGACTGCAGACGGTTCAAAATTCGGTCTGAATGAGCTCGATCATGCGACCGTGATTCTGTTTGAAGACGGAATCATTCGCATGCGTGCTGCAGCCGCCAGCGGAACACTGAATGAGGCGTCGATCGGGAAAATCGTGCAGCAGGCAAAGGCGGTTTTGAAGTGATCCGTCATCGCTGCTGACTCGGCAGGATACACAGGAGACTCGTCTGCAGGACTGAGTCTCTTTTTTTTGCCGTCAGAGTTGATGCATGACCTTCTGTCCGGATGAACATTGTACGCCGTGGCGACCAGGATCACAGTACGGGGAAATCCGGACCGACGCCGGAACCCGGATAAGCCAGCTGATCAATGATTGATTTATCGCGCAGGTACCAGCTGGCCCAGCTGAGCGGAGTATCTTTGTTGGCATCGCGAATTGTCGGATCGGCTCCGGCGTCCAGCAGCAACTGAATCACCTCGGCACTGCCCCACGCAGCTGCTCGATGCAGCGGTGTCTCCCCACGCACTCTGGCATCTCTCCAGAGACCAAACGTCGTCATACCTGGAATCGTCCGGGCATTCGGATCGGCTCCATGCTGCAGCAACAGACGCACCGGTCGCGCGTCCGCACCGCCGGCAGCTCCATGAAGTGCAGTTTCGCCATTGTGATCACTGGCCCGATTGACATCCGCTCCGGCCTCCACCAGCAGCCGCAGACATTCATAGTGCCCGCAGACACCCACGATCACGGGAGAAATGTTCTCATTCCGCTGCCGATCGGGATCAGCACCGGCCGCAAGCAGAAACGCGGTTACTTCAGGGTGAAAGTTAAGCAGCGGGCCCATGCCATGCTGATCAACACTGTTGGGATCAACTCCACACTCGATCAGCCTGCGGACAGCAGACAGATCTCCTGAACCGGCCGCTGCGACCAGTTCATCGTGCTGCGGGGCATTCGACATGACTCCACACCTGTCAAAAAAATCATCTGCCGGAAAGGTCGTCAGCGGGCGTAGTCGCCACGCTGCATCAGCCACTGTTCCTGAATTGACTTCTGATCGTGTCCGATCTGAAGCATTCAGTACTTCCGCCCAACCATCCACACGAACACTACTGCGAATACAACCCCTGCAACCGATGCCCGCACTGACATGGGGTTCCTAAAGGTTCCGTTACACATCGCTGAAGATCATATTGAGACTTGAATAAATTCGGTGTTATTACGAATTGCAGGCACTATCGGGAATCCTGTCGCAGTGGATAGAATCTGCGCGCCGCGAGGGTTGGATCAGCATCGCTGCCAGCCAACGGTGTTTGTGCGATACACACCGTCCGGAATCTCGCTTTCCTGACTCGCGGCTGGATTTCATGGTGGAAAAACTCTTTCCACACACCTGTCCAGATCTTCCGCCTGTATGAGCATTTGCTCTCCCGCCAGCCTGAAACACTGAACTTTTGCACGCATTTTCTCACCCATTTCGTTCCGGCACGCCACGTGCAGGTGAACGACTGAGCAGAAAATGTGCGCAGGAGCAAGCCCCATGAATCACGAAGTCCAACCCCATTCACCAACATCGCCCGTTCAGACATTGCTGGGAGCGATTCCGACCATTCTGGTGCTGGCACTGCTGGCAGCGGGCTGGCTGACGATGCACAGGATCAATCAGGCTGGAAACGCAGTGGCGGACGATTCAGGGGAATCAGCTGCAGCTGCCGCCGAGCCTGAGGTTTCGGACACCCTGACTCTGCCGGAAGGCAAGCTCAGGGCAGGGGGCTTTGTCAGCGAAGCCATTCATCCACAGAACGTACAGCATGTGCATACTGTTCCCGGTCGTCTGCGTTACGACGCCACGAAACATGTGTCCGTACAGGCTCCGATCGATGGAGTACTCTCAGAGTTTCAGGTGAAGCCGGGCGATGAAGTCAAAGCAGGCGACATTCTGGCCACTGTACGAAGTGCTCAGATCGGCCAGGCTCGAGCGGAAGTTCTGCGTCAGACGCAGCAGCTGAAAGTAGTTCAGCAGCTGCTGCAACGCGAACAGCTGATCGCCACAAATCTGCAACAATTGTCAGCGATGCTGAAGGCTGGAAAATCGGCAGATGAGATTGAGAGCGACTTCGGAGTCCGGTCACTGGGCATGTATCGGCAGCAGATTCTGACCGCCTACGGCTCGATGCAGCTCGCGGCAGAGCTGGTCGCCAAGGCTCGGCCGCTGGCTGAAACCGGTGCGATAGCTGGTCGCGATCTGCGTGAACGTGAAAATGAGCGTCAACTGGCAGAGACAGCATT
>JALRDR010000313.1 GCA_023262145.1 Planctomycetaceae bacterium
AACCGGGCAACTATGCTGTGCAGTTTTTCGCCGGTTCTGCACGCCGGCTGCAGGATGTTGTTGCCGAAACGGAATCTTCACAGCAGGTCCTTGCGGATGCGCGAATGCTGGATGAGCAGCTGCAGCAGGTTGTCGGGAGACTGCAGCGACTGCAGCAACAGAATGAGCCCGAGCTTGCGCTTGCCGTTCGCGACAGGGATCAGCCGGCGGACAGTGCGATCTATCGTCGTGGCAGTTACCAGTCGCCCGGTGCTGTCGTACCACGTGGCTTCCCTGCAGCGGTCCTGCCGGCGCAGGGTCACGCTGTTCCGGCTGCTGTGAGTGGGCGGGAGCAACTGGCGCGATGGCTCATCGATGAAGAGAATCCGCTGACATCGCGGGTTCTGGTGAATCGAATCTGGCAGCATGTGTTTGGTGCGGGACTGGTACGAAGCGTCGATTACTTCGGCGTCCATGGGGAGTCACCCAGTCATCCGGAGCTGCTGGACTTTCTGGCTCACAGACTGCGTGTCACGGATGGCTGGTCATTGCAGCGAACGGTGCGTCGGATGGTGCTGTCGCGTGCTTATCGAATGGCTTCGGTGCATGATGCTGACGCAGCGGCTGCTGACCCGGAGAATCGTCTGTTCTGGCGAATGCCGCGTCGGCGTCTGACGGCGGAGGCAATTCGAGATGCGATGCTGTCGGTCAGTGGAGAACTGGATCAGGGACGCGGTGGGTCTCCGCTGAGTCTGGAGCTGGCTGGAAATATCCAGGGGGCCGGCGGCAATGTGAATCCGGCGACGTGGGCGGGGAAGATTGCGGAGGATATTCGCCATCGTCGTGCGGTTTATCTGCCGTTCCGTCGGGAACGACCGACGGGAGACCTGGAAATTCTGAGTGTCTTTGATTTTCCGCATCCCAATGACATTACGGGCGCACGTGCGGAGACGACCGTGGCTACTCAGGCGTTGTTCCTGATGAATTCCCCGTTTGTCAGGCAGCGGTCAGAAGCGTTTGCAGAACGGCTGCAGCGGGAAGTGGGTGATGACCGGCAGAAACGGATTGAACAGTTGTATCTGATTGCGCTCGGACGCCCTGCTGATGCAGCGGAGGTACAGCTGGCCATGAAGTTTCTGGAACAGTCGGCAGGCGGATCTGAGAGTTCTGATCGCGATATGTCGGCTGCGTGGCAGCAATTGT
>JALRDR010000449.1 GCA_023262145.1 Planctomycetaceae bacterium
TCTCCGGACTGGATTCCTGCGACATCCCTGATATGTTCCGAGTCCGGACTCCAAATGACAATCCGGTTCAGCTGAAAGGTGTCGGTGATGGCCAGAGCTCTGTTTTCATTCTGCGGCATGCTGCTGTTGTTTCTGGGCAATTCCGGTTCAGCCACAGCCGATGAAACGGGCAGTGACACAGATCATGTCGCTCAGGAACTCAACGCATACTGGGCAGAAGTTTCCCGAGCCGTGCTCGAAGGTGATTTTGAAGGCTACTCCGCCACCTGCCATCCGGAGGGTATTCTGGTCTCGGGAGTCCAGCAGACCAGCTATCCATTAACGCAGGCTCTTGCGCGGTGGAAGCCGGGTTTCGAAGCCACTCGTGCGCGGCAGATGCAGGCATCTGTGGAGTTTCGCTTTTCGCAGCGACTGTACAGTTCCACTACAGCGCATGACACCGGTATCTTTCGCTACGCCAGCAAACGCGACGGGCAGGAGACAATTGCCTTCATCCACTTTGAGGCCCTGCTGCAGAAATCCTCCGATCGCTGGAAGATTGTGATGGAATATCAGAAATCGCTGGCCACAGCTGAGGAATGGCAGGCGCTGGATCCAGCGGTCGATGCGCACGAGTAATGCACTGCTTGCGTTCCTGCGTCACGCGCACTCATGTTTGTTGCAGCAAGCCGGCGAGTTCACAGAGGAAAAGTGGATTCAGAAGCCTGATGAGCACATTGATGCGGCTGCGGCGAGTTCGCTTGTATACAGCTCCAGGTTGCCGGTTTCGACCCGGCAGACCAGTGCTGACCTTTCTCGTAGTCTGCTGCATCTGCGGGATCCAGCCAGCATTGGAGCGTGCCCGGCTGCAGTCCGCAGCAGTCAGCGAAATCGCAGGAACATCTGGCTGTCCGGTGTACGATTACGCACTGCCGGTTCCCCAATGGTGTGTGGACGTGTTTGGTCCGCATCTGTTCGGGACGGTGACGTCGTTGTCGTGGTTTGAATGGGGCGTGTTCCCTCCGGACTCAGTTGAGAACCACCGCAACTATGCCGCCGTGGGCAAGCTTCCTGCACTCACGACAATCACCATTTTTGACAGTGCTTTTCCCATCGACGTATTGCCGCGTTGTCGTGCCCTCAAGCGACTTGCGATCATCCGGAATGGCCTCCGTGACGCCGACATGACCATCATCTGCAGATTGTCCGGCCTGCAGTCGTTATCACTCGCTGAGAATGACATTACCGCTGTGGGAGTCGAACAGTTAAGTCGCCTGCAGAATCTTCGTGAACTCGATCTTTCCGGGAATCTGATCTCTCCTGAGGCATTGACGTTGTTGCAGAAGCGGCTGCCGCAATGTCAGATTACTTGTACCTGGAGTCGGATTTCCGAATGCGGCTCCAACAGCACAGCACAGCACAGCACTGTAGAACACAGCACTGGCAGACACGACGCAGACTGAACAGTCGCGTCCCGACTCCATGCAGGTGCAGCGTTGTCCATCCGAACGAATCGGCCTCTGTCCTGCAGCAGAGGTCTGTACCAAAGCAGTTGCAGTATTTCGCTCAGCGTGCGTCGCCGGTCCGAACACCGAACAGCAGCGTTGACCATGGCGCCACAGAAAACTGGCTGACAAGGCAAATACCCTGAATGATGATTAACACCCCTTGAACAGCAATCTGTTGTCAGATCGCAGGCAGTCGAATTCCGAGCGTCCCCCACTGCATGCCTGGCAGCAGGACCATCTGCCGGCGATTGGACATATCGAGTTTTCGGCTGAAGTAGACTCCAGCCTGCCCACGGGAAGTTCAGCCCAGTCCTTTTTGAGGACGAAAATTGACGGGTCCCGGGGCGTTAGCGTATTCTGCACAGGCAAAACAACCTTCCAACAGCCTTCGTCCGCCGCCGCAGCAGTGACTGACTCCGCAGGTTTTAGTCCTGATTTTCCGTCTGCAATCTTGCCACTGCACAACTCACACTGATCTTCAGTATCCTCAGTTTCTTCCTCAAAGAATTCTCTTCCGGCCCGGTTTTCCTGTACAGGAGCCATCATGCTTCGCATCCATTGGGGTCGTTCAAACCGTAAGTGTGACGGTCAGTCTCGCCGCAACTTCCTGCAGATCGGGATGGCCGGCATGGGATCGCTGACGGTTCCACAGATTCTGGCCGCCCGTGCACAAGCGGCAGCAGAGGGTTCACAAAGCGTCCGCAGCAGCGGCACCGATACCTCCGTCATTCTGCTCTGGCTGGACGGTGGTCCGGGGCACATGGACACCTACGACCTGAAGCCGGAGGCGCCTGCGGAATACCGCGGTATCTGGAAGCCCATCCCGACCAACGTTCCCGGGATGCAGGTCACTGAACTGTTTCCTCTGCAGGCACAGATCGCCGACAAGTTTTCCGTCGTGCGATCGCTGCATCATGATACAGGCGATCATTTCACTGCCGGTCACTGGATGCTGACGGGGCGCGGTGCAGGTGTCAGCGGGGCCAATACGAAGGGCAAATACCCCTTCTTTGGATCCATTGCCACAAAGATGACCGGAGCTCGACAGCACGGTATGCCCGCACTTGTGGGGGTTCCCTATGGAATGAGCATCGGGCTGCGGCCGGGATATTTCGGCGGCAACTATCTTGGTGTGCACCATAATCCGTTTGAAACAGAAGGCGACCCAAATGCGGACAATTTCAAAGTTCGCAATGTCAGCCTGGTCAAGGACCTTTCCCTCGAACGGCTCAACGATCGTCGCACCCTGTTGAATTCGATCGACAGCATGCGACGTCAGGCGGGCAGCAGTGCAGCATTTGAAGCGATGGACAAGTTTGACCAGACCGCCTTCGATATGCTCACGGCTGCCAGAACGCGAGAAGCCTTTGACCTGTCAAAGGAAGATGATCGAACAAGAGAGCTTTACGGACGCCATTCGTGGGGCCAGAGTACTTTACTGGCCCGACGTCTTGTGGAAGCGGGCACCACTTTCGTTTCCTGTCATTTCGGTGGCTGGGATCATCACTGGAATCTGCAGTCCGGCTACGAAAATTATCTGCCCAGGATCGACCAGCTGGTTTATGCGTTACTGACCGATCTTTCTGATCGAGGAATCCTCGACCGTGTACTGGTTGTCCTTTGCGGCGAATTCAGTCGCACACCGCGAATGAACGATGGTGGAAACGGTGGTCCGCCACTCAGCCAGGGCACGCCCGGCCGCGACCACTGGGGAAATGCTCTGTCCTGCTTCCTTGCCGGCGGCGGTGTCCAGGGAGGCCGCTTAATTGGTTCCACCAACCATCTTGGCGAAACGCCGCTGGAGCATCCACTTCGTCCCGGCGATATTCACCACACAATCTTTCGTGTCCTGGGTGTTGACCCTGCGCAGCACTTCCTTGATCACTCCGGGCGACCCGTTGCGGCAGTGGATCACGGCGCTGTTATTGACCAGTTGTTCTGATCCTGCTGAAACCTGGAATCAATATGAGTATTGTCAAAGAGCTGGAAGCACTCAGTGCATTGCGCGAACGTGGTGATCTGACCGCTGCCGAATTTGCACAGGCAAAGCAGCGAGTTCTGACAGGAAATGCTCACGGGGCGACCACTGCAGGCACAGCGATTAGCCAGGCCCTTTCTCCGCAGCCGCTGCGAAATCAACCTGACCACAAGCGACTGATCGCAATTCTCTCCACAGTGGCGCTGGCATTCTCAGCAACCAGCGCAGCCATTGCTCCTGCTCCCCTGAGTTTGCTGGCGTTCGCGTTGTTTGCCACTGCGTGTACGCTGAACTGGGCGTCATATTTCAGACGCGAAATGCGCGGATCTGCTGTCTGACAAAAGCCGGATATCGCACAAAGCACACGATTTTCGGGGATAACCAGTACATCGGTTGTGAGGTGCGACCTCGTCAGTTGCGATGCGGATGCGTGAGTGGGCGTAACGCTGCTTCTCACTCTGGCAATGGTCAGACTTCGTTTACTGAGGCAGTCAGCAACCGTTGGAATAGTGTTGAGCCCGCTGCAATTCAGGGACACTTTGAAGATTCCCACCCTCGTTCTGAAGCACCGGACAGTCGCGACGTCAGCTTTGGTTAATCAACTGCAGGACGCCAATCCAGCAACGCAGAAAAGAGATCCCCTGCCAACCGTTTTCTGCAGCATCGGAAAGCTTGCCGGCGGACTCACCGTCCCGTCGATTGGTGCAGTAAACGAGCGGGAACAGCTTACACCGGCTGGTTACGTCATTGGTGCGGTGTCGAATACTGCAGTCGCTGCTGAGTACGGGATCCTCGGGCAACAAAAGCAGGCAAAACCACGTCGCTGAAAATACAGTTTCATGAATCTCACAACGTCTCTGCATCGCCGGACAAGCCACTGATCGGAGCAACACTGCGCAGGAAGTGCACAGCGGACAGGAATTACCCCCAAGTCCCTGCTGCTCCGTCTTCGTCAGATTCATCACTGCCACAATCAACGGCAACATGCAGATCCGGATTGGCAGCGCACGACGTGGTGTCGGCAAAACAGGTGATTGATGGATCTGGAGTTGCACAGGCAGACCGGATAAAGTCCCGGACTCATGACAGATCGCACCGTTTCAACTGCTGTGGATCTTCTCGGCAACCATCGCTGTGGACGAACATTTCACAATAGCCGGGACACGAATCTTCGTGCATCGCAATGACGCGGTTTAGTCGCACGCTTCGCGGTTGCTTCTTGACATCTTCACAGGAGGTGAAGAATGGGACGGTATCTGCTGTTGCTGCTTGCTGTCATAGGTGGCCTGATTCCGGCAATGAGGGCCAGCGCACTGGACTCGAGTGTCCCCCTGGTCCTGCAGCCGGAGAAAATCCTGTCTGAACCAGGGGTGTTCTCATGGCAGCGTGGTCGCTTGCTGTTGCACAACCACCGGACGTCTGCCGGCGACTTGCGTCTGACAGTCACACGACAACGCCGAAACCTGTTCTGGTGTTCCGGTTCCGATCCGATCACCGAATTGCAGATTCCCGCAGGATATCAGTGGTTCTGCTCGCTGGATGCACTGGAGCGTCTCTGGCTCTATGTGGGGCCAGATCATGGTTCGGCGGCTGAGCCGTCCCTGGAGTGCCGAGTTGTGTACCTGATCGGGAATGCAATCGGGAGCGATGGGCAGGTGGCGTTTACAATACAGAATGTGATCGGCAGCCGTCCTGAAGATGACGTCTTCGGCACACAACAGTGGCAGGGGGTTCCGACGTTGTTCCTTGAGGAAGTTCGACAGGCGCTGTTTGTTGCCAGGGCCGCCAGTGAACGTCTGCCGGAGCAGCCCCCCGCGTTCACTCGACAGCAGGAGCTGAGCATTCAGGCCGCAAATAACCAGTGAAGAAACCGCTTCTGCGTAACCCCTTCAGGTTAGCCTTCGGTCTTGCGAACAGACCACACCATTTCCGGGGTTATGGATGAGTGGCCGTCTGCAAAGGAGCGGCGACACGTGCTTCTGGAATCCCCCCACGCAGCTTCTCGGACAAAAACCAGTGCGTTCAACGGCCTGCCGCTACTTGACGGCCACAACGCTGATGGCGGCTGGTAATTTCACACCCCGCTGAAGAAACCCGCGACACAGTGACGGCTCGTGGCGTTTCCATTGAACGTATGATCCGCAACGATCATACCCGGCGATTCTGCACATTCAGCGTTGTTGACGGAATGCCAGCCGTCAATCGGTCGAGGAATGCTCGCTCAGACCTCCGCAGCACTCATTTCCAACACATGCAGGCAACGGCTCGTTCCTCGCGAGGCAGTCCGGCTGTCCTCGGTTCGCGACGACGACTGCCCTTCGTCACAAGAAATCGTGAATAGCCTGTGGTCGGTCAGTAATTCAGAAACCTGTTGCTTTTTGCGGAGGGGGAAGCGCTGCGACAGGATTACCGGGCGGAGCTCATGCGGGTTCTCATCACTGAAATTGATGACGGCGGCAGCTACCACGGAAAGTTTGCAGGCATCCTCACCGCCTCGCCGTGGGCTCCTGCGGGAGGCAGTGTCGATACTGTCTGTTGCATGTCCCGGAAATCTTCGGGAGCGTAGAGAAGTCTGCAACAATGCCCAGCCAGATGCTCGGCAGGAGGAAGGCACCACAGCATGAACCAGAACTGCGCACCAGACTGCCGCAGGCTGAAACCTGCGACCTGCAGACACGGGATCTCCGTGAACAAAGTGTGGAGCGCAGCGGTACACCAGAGCGCGAACATCCGGGCACTGCATGGCGAACCTCACATGATCGATGAGCGTCCGGAAATCTAGTCCTCAGAGAACATCGCTGTGAGGTCAATATCATCATCGGGGCGTCGACGCTTCCGAACTTTGCCCGCAGGCCGCTTTGTCGGTTTTCGATCCTCTCGCTGCTGCGAATCAGTTTTGTCCGCAGTTGCTGACTCTGCTTCGGCAGGTTGCGGCTGCGATGCGGGCGGTAATTGAGGGGCTGCTGGTTTTGGTGGCTCCAGAGCCCGATTCTTCGCAGCAGCTTCGCGGGCCAGTTTTACCAGTCGCGATTCGGCCTCACGGAATACAGCAACCATCTCAGCAGCCGACTGCCAGCGTTCATCCGGGTTGGCCAGCAGGCCTTTCATGATGGCCTGTGCGATCTGGGAATCGATCCCCGGAACGAATTGTGTGATTTCTTCCGGTGGCTGGTTCATGTGCTGCAGAACTGCATCCAGTGTCAGGGCTGCATCCCAGGGAAAACGCTTCGTATACATCTCATAGCACGTGACTGCGTACGAAAAGATATCCAGGCGGTGATCGGTGAACTGGCGCTTGATGAGTTCCGGGGCCATATAAGCCGCCGTGCCGGTCCGATTGCCGGGCTTGCGGAACTCCGGCAGGTTGGGGACCACCAGACCGAAGTCAATCAGTTTCACACACTTTTCGTCGGAGATCATCACGTTTCGAGGGCAGATGTCGCGATGAATCCAGTTTTGTGCGTGCAGATAACTGAGTGCGTCACCAATCTGAATCATGTACCGGAGCCGAAACCGCTTCATCTCTTCATTCTGCAGATCCACCAGCAGCGACAGGCTGACGCCTTCTACGAAGTCCATCACAAGGAACATCTCGTCTTCGGTGGTCCAGCCGAACTCTGTGGCCTCCGCAATATTCGGATGGTGCAGCGAAGTGGAGATTTCTCCCTCATGCGGTTTGTTCAGACCACGGAACCGCGCTTCAAAGCGTTCGGTCTTTTCTTTTTCGAGCACCTTCACGGCCACAGTCCGGCCGGTTTTCAGATCTGTTGCCTTCCAGACCTTCGACATACTTCCCTGACCGACGCGAGCGATCAGATTAAAACGCCGTTCGATATCCGTCTGCTCGTGCCGAGGCTTTTTCTTAAACAATTTGTCGAACATGGCCCGTCTCCACCACTTCGGCCTTCAGGTCTTGCAGGGTCTCCCCTCAGATTATAATCCGGAGGATGTGGGAGATCGAAAATTCTCCCGAATTGACTGTAATCCCTCACAGTCATCATCGGCAAACTTCTGCCAGACAGACAAGACAGGTCGTGTCAATCGCAGCAAATTCAGCTCAAACCATACTTTTCCATGACCACTTCGCCCGCAGCACCGCAGTCTGCAAATTGTGCGATCAGTCCATTTCACCAGATTCCTGATGGTCTCGCCACTTGTTTTCCCGTTTCTGCAGGCAACAATACGTTCAGAACGGCTGCCAGACTGGTCCGTCCTGTTGCCGATTGCAAGCTCCCGACAACAGCGGAACTCTCTGAGCCGGCGCAGGTTCACAGCCGCTGGAAGTTCACAGCGGCTGCACTGTGCCTGCAAACTGTTTCTCAAGCCGCGTGGAATTGCTCTGCGTGACGCATTTTCTGTCTGTCGGTCATTCAGGTTTTCAAAGGAGACTCTTCGAATGAAGTTCCTTCAGGTGCTGGCTCTTTCCCTGCTTACTGTTTCCGGAAGTATCGCCATGGCTGCAGAAAATGCCCATGAGTTTTCTCTGAAGTCAATCGACGGTGAAGATGTCAGCCTCAGCAAGTACAAAGGCAAGGTGCTGCTGATCGTCAATGTGGCCAGCCGCTGCGGTTTGACACCTCAGTATGAGCAGCTGCAGGCAATGCACGAAAAGTATGGTAAGGATGGCCTTGTTGTGATTGGCGTTCCCTGCAACCAGTTTGGCGCTCAGGAACCCGGCAGCGCAGAGCAGATCAAGGAATTCTGCTCCTCAAAATACAGCGTGACATTCCCGATGATGAGCAAAGTGGAAGTGAATGGCAAAGGTCAGGATCCGCTCTACAGCTGGCTCAAAGGCCAGACTGAAACGAAGACTGACATCAGCTGGAACTTTGAAAAGTTCGTTGTCGGTAAGGACGGCAAAGTCGTCGCTCGATTTGCCCCACGCACTCGCCCGGATGCTGACGAAGTTGTGACAGCAATCCAGGGTGCATTGAAGTGACTGCAGGTGACTGAACCGTCTCAGTAGCAGATTAATCGAACAGCAAGGGCTGTGGGAAAAAACCACAGCCCTTGTTCGTTTTCCCCCGAAGGCGCACAGACAATGCTGCCCGACCAACCAGACATTCCGGAATCAAGCTGGCCCGCAGGCACAGTTCCAGGAACGGTCAATCACACGGCATCTGCACGACAGCAGCCGGTCTCACCATAAATGCCAGCTGCGTGTTGCCAGCACGTATCCGCCGAGCAGCAGATTGGTGGACGCATGAGCAGCCACACAGGCCCAGAGATTACGAGTGCGCATCCAGAGCAGGTTCATGCCGCTGCACCACACCACGGCCGCCAGGATCTCTGGATGCATACTGGTGAAGGCCACCACCACAATCAGAAAACTGCGCTTCGTCATTGTCCCCGCAGCAATCGTGCGAAAATCATCATCAATCAGGAACGGCGCCAGAAATCCACGCCAGCATAATTCTTCGAGCAACGGGACCAGCACGCATAGTCCCAGCAGCCGCACACTCACAAAGATCGCTCGGCTGACACTGATTCCCTGCAGCTCCACTTCGTACCCCGCGCGCCGCGGCAGCCACACAGCCAGCCCGGCAGCTTTCAGAACCTCGCTCTGCAGCACTTCCAGAACAACCCAGACAACGCAGCCGGCTGCCCCCAGAGAAACCGCCATCGCCACGCCACGACTGCTCCACGGCGGAAACGCACGGCGACAGAACCAGAGTACCAGAGCACAGAGGGCCACTTTTAAGGAATAGCAGACTTCATAACTCAGACTGGGAACAAGTTCTGCTTCTGCGCTGGTGAGTACCAGAAACGCTGCCAGCGGAGCTACGAAGGGGAAGCCCGGCCACGCCAGCAGACCGTCCGCAGCTTCATCTTCGCGCACTGCAGCCACTGCTGACTCGCCGGTCCCAGGTGCATCTTCGCGGCGCGGCTCTGAGCCTTCAGCACCACCTGCTACGTCCGGATCGGTCATTTGTTTCCCCTGTGGAAGAAATCACTTCGGGAACAGCACCAGTGATCGGTGGCATTCCCCCTTCGATTGGCCGCTTCGAAGTCTGTCAACAACCAGACCGAGTACATTGACAGGAGCATCTCTGACCGGCATTTCCTGACCGGTTCTCTCTGTCCCTGACCCTATTTTCGACGTATGCTCCAGGGAAATCCAGCAGACGGCCCTCGGGTCACGTCCTGCGGATTCTTCGGACACAGGAGCTCCTCATGCGGCAGTCTGATCAGAACCCTGCATTACGATCCGCAGATACGTCGAAAGCAGCGACTCGCCGACAGCTGCTCAGCCGTTCCTCGCACCTGTTTGGTGGTGCGGCGACGCTTGCTGGTTTCTGGTCCAGCCTGCAGGCAGCCGGATTGAATGCATCCACATCTGGCACGATCGCCCGCAGGGCTGCTCAGGCCAGATCAGTGATCATGATCTTCAACTGTGGTGCGCCCGGCCACACTGATCTCTGGGACATGAAACCCACTGCCCCGGCTGACATTCGCGGAGAATTCCAGCCGATTGAGACCAGCGTCCCGGGCATTCAGATCTCAGAACTGCTTCCGGATCTGGCAAAACGGATGGATCAGCTGTCGATCATCCGCTCGGTCCATCATCGCCACGGCGGTCACAACTCCGGAATGCACTGGTCCACAGTGGGCAAGCCGTACCGCATCGACAGTACTCTGATCAACCCTGGTCCGGCTGATATCCCTTGCTTAGGAACTTTGCTGGGCTGGCTGGCTCGCCGCGATGGCTATTCTGCCGCTGTACCGCCCTACGTCATCACTCCCGCACCGCACTGTGACAGTACAAAGTATCTTACGCCGGGACAGTTCGGCGGCTGTCTGGGGAACCGCTTTGACCCATTTGTGCTCAACGCAGATCCTGCTGCACAGGATTTTCGAGTGCCGGGACTGAAACTTGATGACGCAGTTTCGCCGGATCGCCTGAACGGCCGCACGTCACTGCTGCAGGCACTGGAAGACCGTGGTACTCCAATTCGTTCCGATCAGATCGCTGCCATTGACGAGCAAAGACGCCGGGCACTGAACATGATCACATCGAGTGATGCATCGGCGGCATTTGACCTGAGCCGTGAACCGGACACCGTTCGTGACCGCTATGGACGACACAGCTGGGGACAGTCACACCTGCTCGCACGTCGTCTGATTGAAGCGGGAACACGCTTTGTAACGACAGTCAACGGGCCCAGCATCACCTGGGATACTCACAAGGACAACTTCAATCAACTGCGAAATCGCCTCGTACCACGGATGCAGCAGGCATATGTGGCCTTGCTGGATGATCTGGCGGAACGAGGTCTGCTGCAGGAAACTCTGGTGATCTGGATGGGTGACTTCGGCCGTACGCCTCGCATCAACAAGGATGCCGGCAGAGATCACTGGCCGCAATGTTATTCCATGGTGCTCGCTGGTGGTGGTATTCGCGGCGGCCAGGTGGTCGGCAGCTCCGACAGTATCGGCGGTGAACCATTCGAACGCCCCGTAACTCCGGCAGACGTTCACGCCACCGTTTTTGCCGCTTTGGGTTACCAGGCCGATCAGATTACGTATCATCATGCCGACGGCCGTCCGGCTCCGGTGTGCGACGGAACCCCGATTCACGAACTACTCTGAGCATCCCGAAAACCGACACGTTCGCAACTGCCGAGGATTCCATCAGGGTCTCCTCTGCGGTGAAAGATAACGTGTTGTGACTTGCTCTGGTCCAATCCAGCTGCTGGCCTGCTGCAGTGGAGGCGATAATGATTTCATTCTGGCGAATACCCGGATTCCTGCTGCTGGCCGTCGTTCTGTTTCAGGCAGTCGACAATCCCTGTTCGGCTCAGCAGCAGAAAAAACCTCCGGCCAGCAAAATCCCACGCGGTTCCGGTCAGATCAATGCACCGCCTGTCACACCTGTGCAGGCCGGCCGTCGCCAGGCTGTTCGTCAGGCCGCTGCAGAAATTGATCTGCTCATTGCTACACTCCACCGTTCCAACCAGGTCACTCCCACCGAACAACTGGACGATGATCTGTTCTGCCGGCGGGCCTACCTGCAGATTGCCGGTCGTATCCCGCGGCTTGACGAAATCAATCGCTTCCTGACGTCCGAAGACGAGGATCGCCGACAGAAGCTCATCGACCGACTGCTTTCCTCGCACGACTATGTCAGCTCCATGTTTAATTTCTGGAGCAACCTGCTGCGGCTGCAGGACCATCCGGTCAACAACAACATGCTTGCGCAGCCGTTCCACGAATGGATTCGGGAATCACTGGCCAGCAACAAGCCCTACGATCAGTGGGTCCGTGAAATGCTTACTGCCGAAGGGCAGATCTGGGAGAATCCGGCGGTGGGCTACACGCTGCGTGATTCCGGAATGGATCTGGACCATGTGGATAACACGATTCAGGTGTTTCTCGGAACTCAAATCGGATGCGCACAGTGCCACGATCATCCGTTCGACCACTGGACACAGATGAATTTCTACCAGATGGCGGCATTCACATTTGGCACACAGACACGTGCTCCGGCTGGAAATCGGCAGCGGTTTTCCAATGGCCCCCCGCTGCAGCGTCTGCGAGAGGAAATGAAGAAACAGAATCCGCAATACAATGTCAACGGGGTCTTCAGTCGCGTCATCAATGCCAACCTGTTTGAAGTCAGCGATCCGCAGGGACGTCGACTCAAACTGCCTCACGATTATGCATACGACAACGGCAAGCCGGATCAGCCCGTGACCGCACGTCCGATTTTTGGATCACTGCCGGAAGCTGCGGCGGGGCAGAATCCGCGACATCAGATGGCTCTCTGGCTGACATCCCGGGACAATCCTCGGTTCACCCGCAACATCGTCAACCGCCTCTGGAAACACGCCTTCGGCGTTGGGCTTATTGAACCCGTGGACGACCTGCACGAGGATTCCGCGGCAGTCAGTCCGGAACTCCTGCTGTTCCTTGAAGAGGAACTGAAACGACTGAACTACGACATTCGTGAATTGCAGCGGGTGATCTATAACACATCAGCATGGCAGCGTTCTGCATCAGCTGAAGAACTGGATCCCGAAAAACCATGGCTGTTTCCGGCTCCGCTTCTGCGGCGGATGACGGCCGAGCAGATCTGGGATTCGCTGCTCACGCTGGCAGTGTACAACGTCGATTCCTTTACTCGCCCATCAATGAAGAGCCTGGCAGCAGATATCGACCTGGACCTCAACACGGCCAAACCGGCGGAAGTTCGCAAGGCAGCAGAGACGTTTGACGCAAAGTACAGCCAGGCAGCTCAGAATCGCATTACCCGACAGAGGAACACGTACAAAGGAAAACTTGTGCTCGCACGAGCATCCGAATTGCCTATGCCATTACCGCCGGATCATTTTCTGAGACAGTTCGGCCAGGGCGATCATGAGCTGATCGAGTCTTCATCCACCGACGGAAATGTGGCTCAGATTCTGACCATGTTCAACGGTGAAATCACTCACATGATGCTTGAAGCGGGTTCCGTCATTTATGACAACCTGCTGAAGGCACGCACTGTTGATCAGCGAATTCGGGTCATCTTTTACAGCATTCTGGGCCGCGAACCGTCACGTGGCGACGAATCGACCGCCGAATCAGAGATTCGTCGGGCAGGCTCGGCCGGGTATGGCAACGTTATCTGGGCCTTGATCAATACCAAGGAGTTTCTGTTCATTCAGTAAGCTCCCGCAAAGTCCTTTCCCGCTGCACACTTATTTCTGCACATCGCGGTTCAAAGTCATTTGCCATGCTGCATTCATATCGAAAGAAATCCCTGTCCACTCGCCGTCGACTGCTCGAAGATCTGGCACGCACCACCATGGGTGTCAGCCTGCTTCCGCTGTCTGGTGCGGCTGCTGCTACCACAACCGCAGCCGATGCCGCGCGACATGTCATCTACCTGTACATGCAGGGGGCGATGAGCCATATCGATACCTTCGACCCTAAGCCAGGACGTGATGCCGGCGGTGAGACCAGAGCAATCTCAACATCAGTACCGGGTATCTCCATCGGCGAACATCTGCCGAAACTGGCTCGTCGAATGCAGGATCTGGCCATTATTCGTTCCATGACCACGGAAACCGGCGCCCATGCTCAGGGTGCCTATCTCATGCGAACCAGCTATCGCATGATCGGTTCCATCCGCCACCCATTCCTTGGCTCCTGGCTGACTCATGTCAAAGGCCGACTCAATTACGATCTGCCCGGAAGCGTAGTTGTTGGTGCCCCGAATCGTCATCCGGGGGCAGGCTATCTGGAAGCCGGGGTGGCACCAGCACCAGTGGGAGACCCCAAACTCGGACTGCAGAATACGAAGCCTCCGAAGTACCTGGATGAAAAGAATTTCGAAATACGACAGAAGCTGATCAGTCGCTTTGAAGGAAAATTTCGTGCGCGATACGGCACGACGGAAGTACACAACTACCTGGATTATTACCGCGAAGCTGTCCGTCTGCTCCAAAGTCCCGATCTCGTTGCCTTCGATATCAATAAGGAACCGGAGCAGGTACGCTCGGCTTATGGAGAAAATCGAATCGGTCAGGGCTGTCTGCTTGCTCGACGACTTGTGGAACAGAAAGTGCGATTCGTCGAAGTCGAATTTGGCGGCTGGGATAACCACAAGGATATCTACAGCAGTACGGGCCTGCCGGCGAAGACTGCCAGCCTGGATCAGGCGCTTGCAGCATTGCTGGGCGATCTGCAGGAACGCGGACTCCTGAACAGAACACTGGTCGTGCTGGCAACCGAATTCGGGCGCACTCCGGCGATTAACCAGAACGCCGGTCGCGATCATCACCCGGGTGCTTTCAGCTGCCTGCTTGCTGGCGCAGGAATCAAGGGTGGCCAGATCATCGGCAGGACCGATGAAGATGGACGCACAGTCGTCGACGAACATTGCTATCCGGCCGACCTGAATGCCACGATTGCTGCGGCCTGCGGTCTGCCGGTGGAAGAAGAATTTCGCAGCCCGAGTGGACGACCGTTTCACATTGCCAACGAGGGTACACCCTTCAGGCAGGTTCTTGGCTTTCCAGAACGCTCCCGTGTCACGCGGGAGGATGCCGTAACGGTCCAGCGACCCGCCGAACAGCAGCTGATCGGCCACCTCCTGCCCCC
>JALRDR010000490.1 GCA_023262145.1 Planctomycetaceae bacterium
ATTCCCTGCTGTACGCCAGGCATCTGCGAGATTCTTGTACACCTCCACCCGAATTGTTGGTTCGGAAAGTGCCCGCTCAAAATCCGCTATTGCTTCCGTAGTTTTCCCCTGGCGGAGAAAAATCTTCCCCCGTGTGTCGTAAAGGTGCTCTTTATTCGGCATAAGCCGCAAAGCTTCCGTAATCAGTCCGAGGGCAAGCGTGAGGTCTCCATTTTCCTGTTCCGCCAGTGCGTCCGCCAGATTGTTCATCACCACAGGTAAGCCCGGAATGTGTTCCTGGGCCAGTTTGAAGCTGACAATTGCCGCTTCAGTCTGGGGTGGAGATTGCCGCATGAATCGTGTTCCCTGAATCAAGTGAACCATTCCCGGGGATACCCCAAGGTCTCTGGCAAGCTTGAGTTGCTCGGCCACCACATCATCAGGCAGACTTTCGTTGACACAGAAATCCATTAGTTCCGCAGTCACTCTCAGATTGTTCACATCAATCTGCATCGCCCGGGTCAACGCATTGAGTGCTTCCGTCAGATCACGCACCGATCGATTCGGCAGCAAACGCAACCGGCGACACATTAACACCTGAGACATCAGACGTAATGGCTTCAGTTGCTCAAGGAACTCAGGATGCAATCTTTCCGCCTCGATCACCTGACGCTCTGCCTCCTCCTCCCTGCCTGCCAGGGTAAGGTAATCAATATATTTCGCGAACTGCGGCAGCGAAAACTGCTGGGTTCCGATTACGGTCTGAATCTGTTTCACTTCAAGATCTGCAGCCACCGATGCAAACCGCTGCATACGGTCGGTCTCCTCCCGAAAACCGGCGATGACGGCTAGCGCGTACCACGTTGTCGGCCGACGGCCAAAGAGCGGATCGTCCTTGAGGACATCGAAACAGCCAAAAGCACCGGTGAAGTTCCCCTGCATGACGTAAAGCTGCCCCAGCAGGTACTGTGCTTCAGCATTTCCGGGGGCAATATCGAGGACGTATTGCAGAGACCGCTGCATCGTTGTGAGCTTCGCCGTTCGATCTCCTTTCTCGTTGGACAAGGAGAGAATCTCACGTCGAATCACCCACAGCAACGGCTTTGCAGTCTGTTGACGGTATGCCAGATCATACGCCTCCTCCACCCGCTCGGCAGCCACGAGGACGTCGAGATGATCAACCACAGCATTTGGCTCATATTCAGTGAGGTACAACAATCGCCGTGATACAAATTGTGCTCCCTGATAGTCCTCGCGTTCCCGCAACGAACGCAAATTCAACTGCTCCTGACTGATCAACTCCTGGCGATCAGGGAACCACCACAACTCTCCTGCGATGGGGATACACATGCCTAAAAAGGCAGGAATTCCGGCCAACATGATGCGTGGCGAACGCGTCTGAGCAAACCGCAGAAGGAAACCGAAAAGCTGCCCGATGCAGAAAAACGGATTCAGGCAACTCATTAAGGTCGGCAGATTTCTGCTGTCTTCTCCCCCAACCGTGTGCTCGCCCTCGCGCACAGCGAAGAATTCCCTTAACGCACGCCGGGCATTTCCCCAGGACTTGCTCCACCGTCTGATGTAGTAGTCACGTGTTGATTTGAACCAGCGACTGACCGTCGAAGGACGAAATGGGAAGCGAAATTTTTTCTGCCTGCGAGCCACCTGATTCTCCCGAAGTTTGCTTCCTTCAGATCCATCCGATCCAGAATCACTCTGGGGTTGTGGCGCACAATTTGAACATGCACCCGCGAGAGCAGATTGTCTTCAGATTGAACAGGCGATTGCCGTTGACGTGATGACCAGAGCAGCAGCCACATACATGCTTCGCCAACCAACGCCCAACGATTTCCACTGTTCGCTGAACGCAGGAGGAGTCATCTGAGCCGAAGACTCCGCATCCAGCCTTCGCGAACCAAACAGGTGATTCCACGCCAGCACAAAAATGTTGACCTGCCGATACTGTGCCGGATCATCCGGTACACCACTGAAAATGAACTCCAGCAGACGGTCTGTACTGAGCAACATCGGGATCGCAAGCAACATCGTCACATATCCAACCAACTCGTGTTGCCAGCCTGTCACAAGATCAACACCCGCCAGAACATCTGCCAGCGCCACCACCAGAACTCGACAAACGTTCATGGCAAATGCCCAGAATGTTCCGACTGACATCAGCAGCACCACGTAGATCAGCCTGTAATTGCGGGACAGTCCGATAAACGCGGCAATAAACAGCATGGCGTAGAACGACTGTACACCCGAACATGCCTCAGCCACACCAAGCTTTGTTCCTGAACTCATCTCCAGAACATTTCCGACTCGAATGTGGGCGATCTGCAACGAATCAAGCAACAGAGAAACCGCTGTGGTCGTACGAATCTGAAGAGCCTGAATCAACTGCTGATCCCCGTCGAACGGCGGACGAATGATGATGGTCAGGGGAAGCACGCACACCAGACTCGATGCCAGTCCGGAACGATGGGGCCAGAAGTCTGAAACGCAAAATACAATGGCCACAAAAGCGACAAAGAACAGGAAAGGGGACCTGTTCGATCCCATGAATGACAGCAGCAGTGCAGTTTCTGCAGCCAGAAACAATGCCCCGCGGAACCACCATTGATAGGAGGCGGCTTCAGTCAGGTTCGGATTTGCCGCTGCCCGCTGGCCGGAAAACCAGATCACCGAGGCAAGCAGGAACGGAAAGAACTGGTAGTATTCCTTTGACCATAACTGAGAGAAATACTCCATTAATCCCGGCGACAACAACACAGCAACCGCTGCGATCACAAGCGGAAAACTCCAAGAAAAGCCCATATCGGTTTCTGCCCGTCCTACAGTGGAAGTTGACGGGCTCGGTTTTGCGGACATCGGGAGTTATCTCTCACGGTGCAGGCGAATGTATCGGTGGAGCACCGGCGCAAACTGTGCTCAGTACCATAGCTTATTCGCACTGCATCCAAATGACAACAGATGGAACGAGAAGCATCATGCAATCTTCCCTACAACACCGTTATTCGTCGCCCAAAATTGCTTTTGGTCCCCTTGTCCCGTAGCCGCAGGGCATCACAAATGCGGGTAAACCATGTCCTCGATCGGCATCAGCCTGCACTGCATCTGTAACGTCAGTCCACACACTTCATCGGCCACCCGGACCAAATGGATGATTTCCAGCGGCTGACCCTGCCCTTGCGAATCTACCACGCCGCCTGAATCTGTATTGCATTAAAAGCTGGC
>JALRDR010000528.1 GCA_023262145.1 Planctomycetaceae bacterium
GCTGGACTCCCATCACCTGCTTCGTTCGCACCTGCCGCATCACCCGCTGCTCCCTCAACCGGTGGTCCACCGCCACTCGGTCCACCGCCACCAGCAGCACCGGGCGGTCCCGCTAACGGAGCCGGTGCCGTCAACTCACCCTCCAGCTCAAATACGATTTCGTTTGCAGCCGGATCCGAGGTCACAGTGATACGGAGCGGAGAAGTCCGGTGGTTCAGATACCTGTCCGGAACCAGCGGTCGTGGCGGCATGCCAGATGCCATACTACTGACACTCACCAGGTGAGTCCCTTCGGAGACCCGCTCCTGGCCGTCACTGGTGAGCACAAATCGACCGTCCGCATCCAGCGCGCCAATCGCAAGGTCCAGCGGATTGCCTTCCAGCTGAGTCATCACGGCACCGACCGTCACCGGCTGGCCGTTGAACAGCACCTGCCCGCGAAACGGATACTTCGCCGGCGGTCCGGATACACTTTCCACCCCCAGATATCCAATACCACCGACTGCAGCAATCACAAACAACATGGTCAGGACACGACCAATACTGAATCCCGCAGGAGCTGCACCCGCGACGCCTGCAGACTTTTCTTCGTCACTCAATGTCAATTCTCCAACACGTTACCATTACAAATTGAATTCGCCGACAATGCCAAAATACTCGCTCCAGCCGGCATCCTTCCTGCGACATTTCACCACTCACCACTCACCGCTCACCAATCACCAATCACCAATCGCCACTCACCGCTCAACGCGGCAGCTGAATCAGGCGAGACCCTGCGGCCTCATCAATCGCCTGCACAATAGCAATGCGATTCCCTCGTGACAATCCGCTGAACTCCTCGCGACTGCCATCCGGCCAGCGAATTCGCAGATCAAATGCACCATCCCCGGCCGGGCTGAGCACAATCTGGCTGTCCGATGCCGACGCGTAACTTCCACCCGCTGCGGCAAACCACGTCTGCATTCCCGCTTCGCTGATCGCGGTGAGCACTCCGCCTCGCGCGTCACGGTGACCGCGAGTTCCCACCAGCTGCACCTGCACAGCCAGTTGCTGCCTCGGCGGGTCGACACTGCGGTTCTGCAAAATCGCTGGCTTCCCGTCCTGATGACTTACCACCAGATCCGCATCAAAATCACCATCCAGATCGCCCGCCGCCAGTCCACGACCCGCATGCGGCTCTGCAAAATATTCCCCGCGACAGCGGACAAGCCGAAATCCAGTGGCCGTCTTCTGCCACACCCCGGCCGGCTGCAGGTATTCCCCCTCCTTGCTCAGATCCGCCAGGTTATCATCGGTATGTCCGTTGGTCACGAACACATCTGCCCCGCCGTCAAAGTCGAAGTCGGCCAGCACCACGCCCCAGCCAACCCACGGCAATGCCCCCGGCAATGACTGCACGCCCGTCTCCAGCCACGCTTCCTCACCAATACTTGTGTACAACGCGTTATGCTCATTCTGGTAATTTGTCACAAGCAGATCCGGACGCGCGTCGCCGTTGATGTCACCAATCGCCACACCCATGCCCGCCTGTGACTGACCCAGATGATCAAAGGCAATCCCCGCCAGCTCACCCTGCTCCTGAAATCGCTGCCCCAGGTTCAGAAACAACGAATTCGGATGAATATCGTTGGCCACATACAAATCAATCAGCCCGTCTTCGTTCAGATCCGCTGCGAGCACTCCCTGGCCACGACGTTCCGGCAGCGCAATCCCGGTCGCCTCCGAAACATCCAGCATCGCCCCACTTCCGTCACCCCGATAAAACACGTCCCCCTGCGGCGGTACGTGCGATGGACTGCAGTAAATCCGCACGTTCTTTTCCCGATCCCCGCAGAACAGACTGCTCTCCCAGTCCCACTGCCCGTAGTTGCACACATACAGGTCCGCAATCCCGTCCCGGTTGAAATCGAAGATCGCCGCGCCGGTGCCCCACCGCTGATCCGCTACCCCCCACTCCTCACCAACTTCTTCATAAGTCCCATCACCCAGGCTTAACCAGAGCTGATTCACCCCGTAACGCGTCAGATAGAAGTCAGGAAACCCGTCGCTGTTCAGATCACCAGTCGCAATCCCGCAACTGTACCCCCAGTTCACCAGCCCCACCTCGGCCGTCACGTCGCTGAAACGCCACCCGCCGCGGTTGCGATAAATGCGATCCGGTGTCTCCGTCTCGCCATCTGCAATCGGAAACTTCGCTCCGTTGGCAAACACCAGGTCCGGTCGCCCGTCCAGATCAATGTCGATCAATCCACAGCCTGTTCCATTCGCTCCCGGAAACGGCTTGTCCGGTGAATTCCCGCTGGTCTGCTGAAAGTCCACTCCCGTGTCCACGCCCATCAATTCAAACGCAAACGCCTGCGGCAGACTGGCGTCCAGCCCCCCAGCAGCCGATCGGTCAGCAACCTTGCCACTGTTCACTGGCGAGTCCACAGCTGCCGCCGGTTGGCTGTCCCTGCTCGCTGCCCCAACACCAGTCTCAGACGTGGATCCGCCCCCACACCCCGCCACCATGAGCGCCAGCAGCCACGCAGCGGCTACCCGCAACAGTCCCACGCGCGGACCTGCTGCCCCGCACAGGACTACCCCGCAGCGCAGCATGACCTGCCCACGGCAAGCCGTCGCTGCTGCCGTCTGACCGCTCCTGATGAATACGTTCATTCCCCGCCCGTTCATTGCTGCCCGTTCATTGCTGCCCTTGAACTCCAATCAGATGGTCCCGCAGCAGTGCCTGAATGTTGCCGGCTGTTGTCTCAATCTGCACCTGTGCGTCCCGCCGCGGCGGCATATGACAATTCACACAGTCCTGGTTGCCCGTGAGCCCCGTGCGCTGCGGCTGCAGACAAGGATTCGGATCATGACAGCCCCGACACTGCAACACCGTCGTCGTTACCAGTTCCACATCCGCCGAATGCGGATCATGACAGGAAACACAGGTCATGCCACCGCTCTGAGTATAACACTTGCTCTGCAGGAGTCGTGCGAGCTGATTTGCACTGTGCGGGTCCGCATTCTCCTGATCCCCGGCGTCGAGGTCCGCTGCCAGCCATTCCTCCAGCGGTGTCCCCGGTCGATACGCGAACGGTCTGCCCAGCAGTTCTCCACCACTGTGACACTGCGCACAAATCTCATTCTGCCGCTCCACACTCAATGACGACGGATTCACAATTCGAAACGCTGTGCTGGCGTCCGGCTGCGCCCGGTGAAAGGCTATGTGCTCGTGAGCCGGCCCGTGACAACGAACACAGGAAATCCCCAGCACGAGCGATTCTCTGTCGAACCGATTCACGGCTTCAGAATCCCAT
>JALRDR010000553.1 GCA_023262145.1 Planctomycetaceae bacterium
TCGCCGACATCAAGCACCATCTGATCATACTCAGTGGCGGTGCCCTCCAGTTGCCCTCGCAAAACGGCTTGTGTTGCTGCAAGTTCTTTTGTTTTTCGATCAGCGGCATCAATTGCTGCGGTCAACTGCTCACCAACAAGAGACTCAAATTGTCTGGCCGGCTCGACCAATTTATTCAGTCGTTCTTCAAGTACTTTTGCTGACTCAGTTGCTTTATCAAACGTAATCTTGTCTGACTTTGTGAGTTCGGATGAAGTGGATTTAAGCCGTTCATTCAGTTTTGCAATGTCATCTCGGGTTTGCCGAATTGCATTGGCGTTAAGGATTCCATCCTGTGCATTCCGGTTGATGCTTACGACGCCCTGATTGATGATGTCTATCAGAGCTTGTATTTCTTTGAATCGACCAATCTGTGCTTCAGTTTGCCCTAGAATTCTCCTCACCTCTGACGGACTGAAGTCAACGCCGCCGAGACCAAGACCTGAATCTGCACGAAGACCTTCCGAAAAAGCACCTGTGTCGATTTTTCTCTGCAGGCTGTCAACTTGTTTCTGCACATCATCAGAAAACCGCTGTAAGTCACGCTGGAAAAGACGCGTCGCTGGAGCAGTCAGAAGATCTTCAACCTGTGCTCTTACCTCAAACACAATCTCTTCTGATCGCAGTCGCAATTCGTCAATACGCTCTAAGACGTCCCGAACTGACTCCATCTTCTGAAGATCTCGATTCAGTTCTTGTTCATCCAAAGAGACATTGATCTCCAAATCAATGTCTTCAAACTGACGTTTGATCCTGTCCGCCAAATCATTGAACCCGTACTCAATGTCGTTCAGCGTTTGCAACCATTCGATCATCGGCGGCAGGACTGTGATTGCCAGTGCAGCACCAATACCAGACACAGCCGGAATTACAGCCTCAGATGCTTTTTCGCTCAACTTAAACAATGCGCCAACGCGGGTCTGAATTGCTGGTATCCGCGATAGGTCGTTCAGCAGAAACGACACATTGTTCGACGCACCTCTCACCGCACCAGCAATTCCATTCAACTGATAACCAATTGCGGCATCTTCAAATGCCTGTCCCAACTGATACGCATTGTTGCTCAGCGTGTTGAATGAAACTCCAGCAGCACGAACCCTGTCAAACTGCACTGTAAGGCGCATTTGATTAGAGACCACGCTGTTAAGAGCCTGTTCGTAATTGTCCCAACTTTCTGCTGTACCATTGATCCTTGCTCTCATTTCATCCAAATGCCGTATCGACATACTCAAATCATTGTTGATCCCTTGGATTACTATCCGATCGTCTCTTGAAAGCACCCCCGGAGGAAAATCTTTGATACGGTCCTGCAGCGCAAGTCGTTCTTTCTCAAGATCAAACAATCTATCAAGTGCTGTTTTTTGTGTTTGCGACACTTGCTGCTGGGCGTCTCCGATCGACAAAACAGTAGCACGAATGTTTCGCAACTGAGCCAAATACGGCTCAATGGCACCAGCAGTCAAACCCGTGTCATCCATCTCGCGCATCTGCACAATCAATCGATCCAATTCGACCGATGAACTCTCCAGACTCTCCTTCAACTCTGGCGCACGCAAATCTTTGAGTTCACGACGAACAATACTGATTTCAGACTTCAGGTTTCTCGCTTGCTTCTGGGCAGCAATCAAATTGCCCTCGACTGGCGTCGATGTTCCACCGCCGTCAGATGCACGTTCCTGTATGGTCTCCAAAACGCGTCGCAGATCCAGCAACTGCCCAATTCGCTGCTCGATCTCAATTTCTGCGTTACCGTCCGACAAATTGATCTGCAGACGGCTCACTTCCTTGAAGGCTTCACGAACTCCTTGCAAGTCAGTCAGCAAGCCGCCTGCCCGCAATGAAGACAACTGCTTCTGCAATGTGCCGATGTCGTTCCCGACCTGCGCTCGCAAACTTTGGAATTCATCCTGGGCACGACGTGCAGCTTCTTCTTCTGGACTCCTTTGTGCCGGTCCAGAGCCGCGGCGGCCCTGATTGCGGATGAAATCCTGCCGGCGGGCAAGTGCATTTGCCTGATCGCCAAGCTGATTAAATGCCCTGGTTGTTTCAGCGACAGTGTTCTGCAAGTGTGCCTGAATTGCCTCAAGATCACCTTCCTGTGGCAACACGCGGACGAACACATCAAGTAATGAATCGCCATCAGCCATAACACACTGCTCCCAATGCTTGCAAAGCCTCAACGTATGTTAGCGACTTTGCCTCTTCCAGTGTGATCCCCGCTTCCCGGCTGACTGCTATCGCAATTGACAAGTAAGGACACTCGTCGATTCTTTGCCCCCAAAGCTGCTCTTCAACATTGGAGGTCATGCTGACTGTTTTTGGCCCGTCTCCGCTGCTGCTTCGCTCTCGGGCGGGCCATCGGATTTTTTTGCCGCATTCCTTGTGTCTGCGATGCTCAGCGCTGCCTGGATCTGGTTCCGCTCATCTGCGGTAGCCTCCCTCCACAGCTTCAACGCATCATTGACACGCCGCTTCCAAGCATCAATCTCCAATCGCTTCGGGCGAATCTTGTCTGCGTATGTCTGAGCCGAACCCTTCGGCGAACGCTCAGCAGCAGCGATCCCGCAGGCAATAGAGAACATCAAGCCCTCCAACGAATCATCGAAGCGCTGCTCTTCCTGCCGTGTCACCGAGGACGAATACAAATGACACGTTGATACCGCGATTTCAACGAATGACGTGTAGTCACTCACGTTCATCTCAGTGGGAAGACCCCTGAGTAATGCCCAGGGGTCTTCGCGGCGACTCTTGATGTAATCAACCTTGTCCAAATAATCCTGCAGGACTCTCGGGACAATTCTGATTTTCCGATCGCCTACGGAAACTTCAGTAATCATCTAAACCTCATTTCAAAATGTCAGCCACCGCCACAAGCGCCTTGGTGCACCCAAGTCACGACTTCCCAACCGTAATTGAACAATGTCGCCCCAGCCTGAGACGCATTCAGGTCAACCGGCTTGCTTGTGATGCGAACAATCGCCTCGTAGTAAGTCCCTGTCGGTGGAGTCAGTACTGCACCACCACTCCAGATCTGATCACAATCAATTGCCCATCGGAGATGCACCTCTTGGTTGATACAAAACTCCGGCGCAGTGCCGTTGTGACATGCGATTGACAGATTTCCTGTCGTGCTCACAGTGCCGCACAGCGACAACTCGCGACCGTATGAGTCGCTCGTCACGAGCTTCGGGGTGTTGGCTGTCTCACTGAAAGCCATCTGTGTCACATGTGGAATCTTGTCCCACGTACTGCTTGAATAAAGCAGCACACACATTCCCTGTGAGCAGCAAAGAGTTCCAGCAACAAATGGCATCGTGTTCTCTCCTTATATGCCAGTCATCGTACCAGTCAAAGTGACTGACACCTGCAGCACGTCTCTCCGTGAAACTCGCTGCAAATCACCACGCGATCGTACACAAAAACAGCCGCATTCCCCAAGACTCAAACATCCCGGCTGAAACACAAACGACTGCAGTAAGCCCCGAAAGGCCTCCGCCTCAGCCGAATGCTCAACCTCAAAATAACCCGAGATGCTGACCCTGTGGACCTCTTCTACTGCGTCTGTCGTTACAACGCCCGATGTAACCGACGAAGAAATCACACAGTACCGACCGGAGTCGGAATTCTGCTTCACGCCATCGTAATACTCGTCCACCGCAATCGGATTGCCAGACAGACCTGTCAGTGCCTGCTTGAACGCATCAAACACACAGCACGACATCACTCTGCCTCACAATACTCAGCAGCAATTACCACCACCGAACCAGAAAACACATCCACGTCCGGGAAGTCCTGAACCAGCAGCAACTCTGCGTGCTCACAACTGCGGGCATGATACTCAACAACCGAACCCAAACCAAAAACCAAATACTTTCGCATCCCAATGACGCCTTTCAAAATGGGACATCGTCACTCACACTTGAAATTGCACGCGATCGCAGTCGCCGGCGAACCTCAGCAATCATCTGCGATTTGTATTGCCTGTAAATCGGCTTGATCCACGGACGATTGCCGTCCGTGCCCGGGAAACTCTTGTCTTTCCCATCCCAACTGAGCAGATAGTTCTGCGTTCGATGTGCCACATGACCTGACCGGCTGAAACCAATCATGCCACGATTCGATCTCAGATAGTTCGCCAAAAAGTCCGTCTGATCGCGGGCAAAACCATCCTCAACCAAGTTGTTCTTTCTGCCATCCATCCTGTCAAACAAAGCCGGATCATAATTGTTGAGATTCGGACCGTCGTACTTGTACGGAATCGCACCAACCGGAGAGTGTGGCTTCGCGCGGATACTTGTCAGTGTCCGCTGATAACCATCTCTCAGCACAACTGCCGCAGCATCACAGATCTGATCTGCTCTGAGAATTATGTCCTCGAACACATCTTCACTGTGATCCCGGAATTCAACCTCAACACGAAACATCGATCCGCTCAACCTGTAACGTGTACGGGACGAACCTGCCGTTGTCTGTGAACTGCAATACCCGATACCACTTCCCGCCAACCTTCAACCGGTGCCGAGACTCCGGATGCTCGCCCACAGGCCACCGATCAATCGTCAACGATCGACTGATCTGCATCTCGATCGACTCGTTTTCATATCCCCGGGAACCACCGTCCACAATCAAACGACCGAAACAACGATCCTCCAACCTGGCCTCAGTATCCAGATCACACGCCACGTCACAGTTCTCAACGCCGTAGACGAACACCGGCTCGGTCAAACTGAAACACAACGCCACGTTCCGTGCCCACAACTGCCAGACGCAAAAGGACGTGACTGGCACAGCCCGGTAAACCTGCCAGTCGTCGCCCTCATACGTCACCACGGCAGAAGGACCGCTCTCAATGTCCGCTTCGTTCCTGCTGAATGTGAAGATCCTGTCCTGACCGTACACGCCCTGATCAGGACGGGCAAAATCATTCGGCATCTGCTGGACAGACGCCTTCACCAGACTGGTCTGCACTCCGCAGTACTTGTGAACAATCGACTTCGGATTGCAGTTGCCATCCAACCACAAGTCGCATTCACAATTCACGTCGCAGCAACTCATCGACGGTATCTCCGCCCTGAAACGATCCGACGCGTCGGTCGACAAGTCGTCCCGCATGATACCTGCGAAATGCACGGCGTCTGAACGAACTCATACAACTGATTCGCAGTAGTCTGCGATGCACAGTCCTTGTCGTCCCACATCTGCCGGTACACGTCCAACGCTGTACGCATCCCCTGAAGTTGTGCCGTCGTGTCGTGAGAAATGCCCGCTTCGCTCTTCTTGATCCCGGCGCAGCCCGGATCACTCGCCAACTTCCCAGCCAGCTCGCAAATCTTCGTCTCTAACTCGGCACAACTCAGGCAGGATGCCATCACGTCACCTCAATGATGCTCGGATACCGATCCGGATCCACAGACGAAGCCTGGAACAAATGCCGGTACGTCGGACCTGTTACCTCAGCCTCAGTCATCACTCGACACTCCGGAAATTCGTCTTCCGGATTCTCCGCCGCAGTCCGCCCGCGGTAACTGAATGCGCCCATGTAAGCCTGATGCAACTGCGGAGCACTCAAGTCACGACGGGCACGAACCACCTTCGGAGGACCGCCCTGCAACTTCACCAAATAATGCCGCAGCGGCTCAACCGGTGCAGCAGCCTTCCGAATCGAGGAGTCCCCCGACTTCTCATTGTCAGCCATTTGTTTTTCTCCACGCCCATGAAAAAACGGTGAGGCAAAATCGCCTCACCGTTTATCACCTGCTCGGGTGTATCTGTCAAGCAGTCATCACGGTGTCGGAGTACACATGAAGCCCCGCATCGGATCCTTCACGTAACTGTACCCCTTCGACAGACTGGTCCACTTCGCCACAATCCGCTTCTCCTGCATCTCACCACTGATGTTGATGCGAGTCACTTCCGGGCGAATCTGGTAAACCAGACCGATGAATGCGTTGATGTCAGACCCAAACCACATCCACTTCTCTGCTTCAGCACGAGTCACGCCGTAGCGAAGAACGATGCGATCAACCAGACGCTGGTACGCCTGCAGTGTGACGTCCATGTTCGCAGCAACCGCATGGGTGCTGATGTACTTGTACGTCGTGCTGCCACCGTCGCAACTGGTGCCGTCATGCTCAACCGCACCAGCACGAATCCGCGGATTGATCTCGTCACGCTTCTTCGGACTGGTCAGAATCGTCAGGTTGTCAGTCGGAACTGTTACCGGACGACCGTGGAACAGATCGCGGAAGTCGTACAGATAATCCTTCACCGCCTGAAAATCACTCGGGCAGTTGATGTCGTTCCGCATCGCGTTGATCCACGGACCACCAGCCCCACTCGGGAACGGGGTGGTGACCGCAGCGTCCGGGCCGTAGAACGTCCCATACGCAGTGCCAGACCGATTGTAAGTCTGACGATACCCGATCAACGCATCCAGCAACTGATTCTCCCAGTGCCGGTTATGTGCGTCAGCGAGCTTCGGAAGCTGCTGAGCAAGATAACTGTTCGGATCCCCGCACAGAGACTCACGGGTGTACTCGAACCCGAGCCCCCACTGAGATCCCTCCGGATGATCCATGAAGTCACTCGCAAGACCAAAGGACGGTGGTGCCTGCAACTCGCGAACTTCCTCAACCTCTGGATCACTGAAGATCCCCTTGTCACGGTAAGCACGCTCGCACTCACCCTTCGTTTCCGCTGAAACGCGATTCAGCAGCAGATACTCCTCTCTCGGAGTCTCGCGAAGGCCGAATCGAATCAACTTCTCAGCAAACTTCACGAACGTGCCGCTGGTGATCGTCGCTTCCAGGGCGTTCTGGCTCATCTGGCGAGCATTGCCACGCCAGTCAGCGCCCAAGTCCTTCCGCAGACACTCAGTGAGGTCGAACTCGCTCCAGTGCATATCCCCAGACTCAAGAATGCCATCAAAATCAGGCATCACTTCAGCCTCGCCAAGCCGCTCAACCGCATCCAGCAGCTTTCGCGTAACACCGCTGTTCGGACTCTTCAGTACCATCGCTTCATCTCCTGTTCTCGGGCTCATTCCCGATCAAATAACAAACGAAACCGAGATCAGACAAACTCGACACGGACACGAGCTTTTGCGTCCGGACCAGAATCCTCAACCGCCTTGAAAACCGCCAGATTGACATCCGCGGTCGGCGTCAACTTGTGTGCCAGAAGGGCATTCGCCGACGGATCCTTCGAGAACGTGAACAGGTCACCCTGCTGATACGTGGCAGCAGTCTCTGCACCTGTCGCATCTGTCAGCAGGTAACTGCGGCGGAACAGCAGGTTCGGCTCAGGGCGAACGTAGGGAACCGTGTCCTCCTGACCCGCAATGCACGCGTCAGTCTCCACTTCCCCATACGCAACGCCGGCAAACGCAGCAATCGCGTCCCCACGAGTCGTGTCGAGGTCAGTGTTCCACGCAACATCCTCAACGAGACCCGCTTTCGTGACACCAGCCGTTGCCGTGTCTTTCGTCAGGAAGTCGCCCGGGCAAACCTGAATCGTCGGGACACCGCTGCCATCGACCGGCAGGGTCAGATGCTCAACATTGATGCCAGAACCAAGGCTTCCGAGCTGGTACTGGCAATCTTTGCACTGTGGCATGTTCTCTCTCTCCTTCTGCTGCTCTCAAACAGCAACGTATTCACAAAACAAGATCACCAATTCAGGACTTGATTCCAATCTCGGCACGCAGGTCAAACTTCCCGCCAGCAGCCCGCTTCTGAGTGCCCAAACGAGGAGCACCAGTCTCCGGCTCTGCGCCACGGGCCAGTTTCAAACCGCCCACAGCCGCAACAACCGACTCCAGCAACAGACGAATCGGCTCAGAATGCTCAGCAGGAATCGCAACAACCTGTTCAACCACCTGCTCAGACAATCCACTCAACGGACTGTCCTTCAGCAACGCGTTGACCTGCTCGGTCACTTCCGCCAGACGAACCGCTGCAGCCTGATCGGCCTTGATCTGAGCAAGTTCCGCCTGAGCTGCTTCCAGTGCCTGCTGCACCCTCGCCTGCTCAGCCGCAGCAGCATCGTCCTGCTTCAACTGCTCCAGAATCTCAGGATGACTCTTCAGACCCTCAAGCAACTGCTCTGCTGTCAATTCTGCCACGTCTGTCTCCTCATGCTCAAAAACCCCATTCGTCGTCGCCGGATGGGTAACAATGTCCACTGATCGGATCGAATGGATCCCTTCAACCACAATGCGCCCGGCAGAATCCCGCTGGCGACCAACTTTCAAACTGGCGTTGATGCTCATCCCCAACCCGCTCGGATTGTTCCGGATGTCCCACATCAACTGCTCATACACTGGGTGCTTCGGATTAAACCGAACATCACCAAAATGACCCTGACTCTCGCGATACCTCGCCGATACCACCGAACCAATCTGGTCCTGATAACGACGTGCATCCGTGGCCTGTGCCGGATGATTCAAAAACACCCTGGCACCAGTCAACCGGCCTGCAGCAGTCGATCGGACGCCATGCGTGTCATAAGTGCGGCCATTCACCGACTCCAAACCCAGCAATTTCATGCCCCGAACCATCGTGCCGCCGCCGT
>JALRDR010000557.1 GCA_023262145.1 Planctomycetaceae bacterium
AGTCAATCTGCTCTCAGTCAATCTGCTCTCAGCCAATCTGCTGGTAGTCAATCTACTGTCTGCCTTCACGTCTGAATCTGCCGCCCAGTCTGACTCCGGTTCAGGACTGTGCTGCGCCGGAGGTTGTCATGTTGAAACGCCCGTTCCTCCCCATCCTGTTCATCACCTGCACCATCAGCAGTGTCCTGCCGCTGCTGCAGGCGGAGGATGTACAGATTGGCTCGCGTCTGTTGCACGTGCCTGACGGCTTTGATGTGACCCTCGCCGCCGGCCCGGAACTGGCTCAACGCCCTATTGCTGTCGCGGCAGATGAGCAGGGTCGACTTTATGTAACTGACTCCGGGGGTATGTCGGAACGGGCTGAAAAACAGCTTGAGCTGCTGCCGCATCGCATTCGCCGGCTGGAGGACACTGACGGTGATGGTGTCTTCGATCGCAGCACTCTGTTTGCCGATCGGATGATGTTTCCGGAAGGCTGTCTGTGGTACGAGGGCTCACTGTACGTCGCGGCGCCCCCACAGATCTGGAAAATAACAGACGTTGATGACGATGGTGTTTCCGATCACCGCGAGGTCTGGTTTGACGGCAGGACACTGACGGGCTGCGGGAATGACCTGCACGGTCCTTATCTGGGGAGGGACGGCTGGTTTTACTGGTGCAAGGGGGCATTTGCGGAACAGCAGCATGAGCTCGCAGATGGCTCTGAACTGGTTACCAGATCCTCGCACATCTTTCGCGCACACCCGGATGGAACTCAGATGGAATCCGTTCTCACCGGGGGCATGGACAACCCTGTGAACGTTGCCTTCCTTGCCAACGGAGAACGTTTTCTGAGCTGCACGTTCTTTCAGCACCCGGCGGACGGACGGCGGGACGGACTGATTCACGCGATCTATGGCGGGGTCTACGGCAAACGACATCCCTCAATCTTCGCACATCCAAGAACCGGTGATGTGATGCCGGTCCTGAGTCATCAGGGTGCGGCGGCTCCCTGTGGCCTGATCGCCGGCAGTCGTTCACTCTGGGGTGGCGGTTTCGATGAGCATCTGTTTGCCTGTTATTTCAATCTGCATCGTGTGGTACAGCATCGTCTGATTCCGGATGGACCGGGCTATCGAACTGAAGACACCACACTCATCTCCTGTGATCATCCGGACTTTCATCCAACGGATGTTTTTGAGGACGCAGACGGCAGCCTGCTCGTTGTTGACACTGGCGGCTGGTACAAGGTCTGTTGTCCGACATCACAACTGGCCAAGCCGGATGTGCCAGGGGCGATTTATCGCATCCGTCGCCGCGACGTCGCGGCGGTTGCGGATCCACACGGACTGCAGCTGACATGGGATTCGCTGACCACGGAACAGCTGGCACAGCGAATTGCCGACCCGCGGCTGGCTGTTCGCCGCCGTGCCGTTGGTCAGCTTCGCAGGCTCGGAACGGAGGCTGTCCCGTATCTTCGCGGTCTGCTCACTGCGGAGGCACCAGCGATTCGCCTGGAAGCGGTCTGGGCACTTGCAGGAATCTTTGACAGTTCTGCCGGCGTTGCTGCGGCTGTCGCCCTCACCGACGCCCGGCCGGAAATTCGTCAGGCGGCCGCACACGTTGTCGGACTGCAGCGGACAGAGACAGCACTTAAACCACTACTGAACATTGCTGCTGTCGATGCTCCGGGGCCGGCCCGCGCTGCCGCGGAAGCCATTGGCCGCATCCGTAATCCCGAGGCAGTTCCGGCACTCCTGCAGATCATCGGCGACCTGCGTCTGGGACCAGTGGACTCCCTCGGAGCTCCGGCCGACGCCGACGCCCGCATTCAGGAACACTCGCTGATCTATGCCCTGATGGAAATCGGGGACGCCGAGGCCGCACTGGCGGGGCTCTCGCTGCGGCTTGTCAATGCGCAGCGCGCGGCTCTCGTCGCTGTTGATCAGATGCCTGGTGGACAGCTGCAGGCTGAAACCGTGATTGAACTGCTGCAGCACCCCAGCCCGGCAATTCATCGCACTGCCGCATGGATCATTGGCGAACACCCGGAATGGGGTGATCAGGCCGCAGACACGCTCCGCCATGCTCTGTTCACCGGGGGTGGACTGGCCGGACCGGCATCTGCTCAGGTGATGTCACTGCTGACATCACTGAGCGATTCAGAACCGATTCGTCTGCTGCTGGCAGATCTGGCAACCTGCGACAGTCGGTCGTGGCAGCTTGCTGCGCTGGCGTCGATGTCTGCCAGCCCACTGGCAGAAACCCCGGCTGTCTGGAGCGATCGGCTCACAGAGTTAACTTCCGCACAGGATCCGGCGCTACTGGCGGAGGTCATCCGCACTGCCGCTGCGCTCCCGCAGATCAAGGATACTGCTCATCCGCTGCTGCAGGCACTTGCCGTGGTTGCCGCGCGAGCAGACCTGACTGCTGATCTGCGGATCCGGGCGCTGTCAACAGCCGGCCCGCAGGCACAGCTCAGTCCGGACCTGTTTTCCCTGCTGCTGCTGGCATTGCCAGCGGAAGCGGATCCGGCACTGCGGCGGCTGGCTGCAACCACACTGGTAGCCGCGAAACTTTCCCCGGAGCAGGTGGGGACTTTGCTGCAGTCTCTGAGCAGCACGGGGCCGATGGAACTTCCCCTGCTGATTCCGGCACTTCAGCAGCATGCTTCAGCAGCTCAGGGCTCCATCCTGCTCGAATCGCTGGCACAGTCACCGGGCTTTTCGGGCCTTCGCGCTGATCAGCTGCAGACACTCCTGTCAGCCTATCCTGAAGCAACACAACAGTCCGGCCAGAAACTGGTCCTGCGGCTGAACGCAGATCTTGAGCAGCAGACGGCGATGCTGGAGGATCAGTTGCAGACATTGCCGGAAGGTGATGTTCGCCGCGGACACGAAGTCTTCATGAGTCGGAAAGCAGCCTGCAGTACCTGTCATCGACTTGGCTACGGCGGCGGAAATCTGGGACCGGACCTGACTCAGATCGGCCGCGTTCGCAATCGTCGTGACCTGCTGGAGGCGATTCTGTTTCCCAGCGCCAGTCTCGTGCGTGGCTATGAACCCGTTTCGCTCGAACTTGATGACGGGCTGGTAGTCAGTGGAATCATCACCGGGGAGGCAGCGGATACCGTCACTCTGGCTGTCAATGCAGAGCAGACGCTGTACCTCAAACGCACTCAGATTGTCGAAACACATCCGTCAGCAGTATCGCCAATGCCCGCAGGCATCATGAAGCTGCTGTCTCCTCAGGAACTTGCCGACCTGCTGGCATTTCTTCAGACGGACCAGCGCTGACATCAGCGGAGAGACCACGCCCTTCTTTCATCGGGATGTTCCGGACTCATGCAACTGATAATCGCCGTCATTGGCTATATGGCTCTGATTGCCCTCGCATGGCTGCTCAGCGAAAATCGCCGGAAGTTTCCCATGCGAATTGTGGTCTGGGGCACTTTTCTGCAGGTACTGCTGGCAGCGCTGATTCTGAGGACAGCCCCCGGCCAGCGGCTGTTTGAATTATTGTCTGCTGGATTCAACGGATTGATTGCCTTCAGTAATGAGGGCAGCGGCCTGCTGTTCGGCGATCTGCATCAGAACATTTTTGCCTTCAGCGTGCTTCCGGTCATCATTTTCTTTTCAGCACTCACCGCGGTTCTCTACCACCTGGGAATCATGCAGCTGCTGGTTTCACAGATCGCGCGACTGATGCAGATCACGCTGGGAACATCGGGTGCAGAAAGTCTGTCCGCAGCCTCAAACATCTTTGTGGGTCAGACGGAGGCCCCGCTGATGATCCGCCCCTACCTCGCCAGAATGACTCGTTCGGAACTCATGGCAGTAATGGTGGGTGGCTTCTCAACCATCGCCGGCAGTGTACTGGCCGTCTACGCCGGCTTCGGAATTGACGTCGCCCACCTGCTGACCGCATCTGTGATTTCCGCCCCGGCCGGCCTGCTCATTGCCAAGGTACTCGTTCCTGAAGAACAGACTCCGGAAACATCCTCCATCGGTGGCGCCACACTTGAAAAGTCGAGTGGAAATCTGATTGAAGCAATCGGCAACGGCACATCTGACGGTCTCACACTGATGCTCAACGTCGCTGCGATGCTGATCGCTTTTCTCTCCATCATCGCCCTTTGCGATTTCTGCCTCGGCGCATGTTCCGGCTGGCTCTTTGCCGAGGTCTTCGGAAAGCCGGAGTGGGGCCGGATCACGCTCTCCGGGATTCTCGGATTTGTCTTCGCACCGTTCGCTTTTCTGATGGGAATTTCTTCGGCAGAGTGCCTGGCCGCCGGGGAACTGCTGGGGCTGAAGATTGCTGCCACCGAATTTGTCGCCTATCAGGAACTGGGCAGCATCCTGCAGCAGGATCCGGAACGATTCTCCCCCAGGACCACCACCATTCTGACCTATGCCCTGTGCGGCTTTTCCAATTTTGCATCGATTGGGATTCAGGTGGGTGGAATTGGTGCGATGGCACCTGATCGCAAGCGAGAGCTTTCGCAGCTGGCTGTCAGAGCGATGATTGGCGGAACACTTGCCTGCTGTATGACCGGCAGCATTGCCGCCATTCTGATCTATGACCTTCCTTTCTGACACGGTCTGCTGATCAGCCGCGTCAGCTCGCTGGGTGTGCGCGAATTCGGCTCCCTGAACTGCGGCTGCGATTCGATCTGGTTCGGTCGCAGAGCGGACGCTACACTGTGGCACACCGGCAGATTCTGCCTGTTCTCGACAAGGAGGTCGACGTGTTCTTTATGTGCAGTTTCTCCAGACGCCTCGTTTCGCTGTTCTGCCTGGCGCTGATCTGCCTGTTGCTGCTCTCCATTCCCGGCGTCACCGGACTGATCTGGCACCGCGATGCGGTCGACGATCTGGATTTCCTTCTGTATCGCAGCCCCGATGAAGCACGGCTCAGCCGTCATGTCGCTCACATCGGAGAGGTGCTGCACACACAGGTGAACACGAATTATCCGGAGGCTCTCCGGCAGCTGCAGCTGGAATACCAGAACCGGATCAGTGATGCACGAGAAGAGCTGCTGGAGTTTCGTTCGCGCACGGACTCTCTGCGACCAGAAATTCAGCAGGATGTACGGCAGCAACAAATGGCACTGGAGCGACTGGATCGCATCGAAATTGAACTCGGGCGACTCCTCAGGCTCTCCGACTGGATTGCTCCGCCTCCCGACGAGGAAGTACCTGCCACGCTTGTGGACATTCGCTTTCAGACCGGAGTCTCGATTGCACGCATGCAGAGAACGCTTGATACACTGCCCACCAGTCAGACTCGAGATCGCATGGCTCGTACGCTGGAGCGGGACAGAAATCGGTCCTCATATCTGCTCGCGCTGATTGCCATCGTGACCTTGTTCTCCGGGCTGACCCTGACCGCCCTGTTGTATTTCGGCCTGAGATGGGTCAGTGTTCAGGTTCGAGAGCTGGCGACCGGCTGTATTCGAATTGCCGACGGCGATATCGCCTACCGACTGCCTCGACTTTCACGATGGCAGGACGAACTTGCGGACGTTGTCGACGGTGTGAACAGCATCGCCGATCGCTATCAGCAGTCAGAGGAAGACCTGCAGCAGAAAGTTCGCGAGCGTAGTGACCAGCTGATTCGTTCTCAGCGACTGGCCAACGTCGGTTTTCTTGCTGCCGGTGTCGCTCACGAAATCAACAATCCTCTGCAGGCAATCTCCATGGCTGCCGACATCGTGGAGATGCGGGTCCGCTCGCTGAATGCAGAACCAGACGAAGACGTTCATGAAATCATCCGCCGCGCCGCAATGATCCGCACCGAATCCAGCCGCTGTGGCGACATTACTCGCCGCCTTCTGGACTTCTCGCGCGCAGATCACGGTGTGCGAACAGGCTGCGATCTTGTGGGACTGGTGGACGAAGTGAGAGCCATGATCGGACTGATGGGACGCTTCGGCGACCGCAGGGTGATCTTTGAACCCACGGGGCCCGTCACAGCAGAGGTCAGTGCCGCCCAGATCAAACAGGTGATACTGAACCTGACTGCCAATGCCCTGCAGGCTGTCAGCGACGACGGAGAAGTGGAAATTCGACTCATTGAACAGGTCGACTATGTTGTGCTCACTGTTCGCGACAATGGCTGTGGCATGACGGAAGAAACACTCCAGCATGTGTTTGATCCGTTTTATTCAGAGCGCCAGGGTGGGCAGGGCACCGGGCTGGGGCTGAGCATTATTCACCGCATCATCGAAGACCACGACGGTACGATCACGCCATTCAGTGATGGCCCTGGTAAAGGCAGCACTTTTTCCGTTCGGCTGCCCCGCAGGTCGCGGCACTGTTCAGCCGCCTGAGCAGCTTTGCCGAAATCACTCGTCGTCAATCCGCGTTCCCGGCAGTCGCTCAGCGGATGGCAGATGGCTGGAACAGGACATCCGGACCCAGACCAAACTGCGCCGGCAGCGGTATCGACCACCACGACTCGTCGTCCGCAGCGCCCGTTCGCAGCTGCCACCGTCCGGCCAGCGAAAGCTTCTCGGAGCCTGCCCGCAACAGCGGCTCCGCTGCCAGCAGTGACTCGGAATCCTGCTGCTCGATGCGGAGCACAAGCAGATTCACACCGTCCTCCAGCAGAGCCTCTGCAGGAATCGCAAACACGCCCGTGGAAGTATTCTGCACGGAAATTCCGTTGACCCAGCAACGGACTGATGGCGTGGCCGGGACGACAAGCTGCACTGGCTGCGCCAGCCATCGTGCCGGTGACCTTATTGTGCTGCGAATCCAGGCAACTCCGGAAAAATGACTGGTCTGGCCCCCCGAGATGGTCTGCCAGGCCCCCGGTACAGCCACGGTGGCCCAGTGCGACTGCGCCCGATTCCGATCGCTGCCGGGCGCAGCAGGCAGTTGCATGACATCCCGGTGCTCTCGCAGATCCATCGCGGAGCGATGCGGCTGGCCTCCCAGAATCTGGTCACTGGTGATTGTCGGACAGACAAATCGCTCAACATGCGAAATCACCAGATCGTGGCCTGTAAAGTGATCAACCCACGGCCAGCGCTCGGGGTTGTACATGCTGTCGGTGAGATCTCTGACCAGTGCGACATTCATACCCGACTGCACCTGCTGTCTCAGACCAAACGGCCTGCCCAGCACACACATATTGGTGTGCACACCTGCAAGAATGACGTTCTTCAGTCTGCGGTGCACCAGAATCTGATGGACTTCGTCGCCACGATCACTGATGTAATCCCGCTGCGGATCGATGGTGACAAGCGGGTGTTGTGCCTGCCATGGCAAGCCGGGATTGCGACCTTCCTGGCGGAGTTTTTCAGCCCATTCAGCATGTTCCTGCGGATCATCATCTTCGCCACCGTCTGACTGATCGATGGGCCACAATGCATGCTCTTCCGCCGCTATGGCAGAACACCAGAATCGAAGATCCTCCCGGGCCCCGTCGACACGGGGGGTCTGCTGAGCACGCCTGCGCGCCGGATGATTCTCGTATGCCGGCATGCAGTCACTGGGAGCGTGAATAACCACCACCCCCTGCTCGCGGCAGCTGGCCAGCAACTGATTCAGCCGCGGCAGAAACTCTTCCATCCTGCGGACAGCATTCAGACAGTGGTGGCGATCCCAGACATCACAGACAATGACCGCTGTTTCAGACGCAGACCACGCTTCGGAACGTTCCACACGTGAATATTCGGGCTGGCCGGCAGCCCCGACAAGCACCCGCTTCTGAACACGCAGGTTCAGTTCCAGCATCTCGTCTCCGGGTGCGGCAGAGCAGAATAGTCCGGCCACCAACAGTCCTTTCAGCATTTTGCAGAGTTGACTACAGTTCATTCTCGCGCTCCTCAGCACTACTGTCCCGACCACGAACTGATCGGTGGAATCCGGTAAATCCCTGCTTTCGCGCCCAAAAATCGGTCCGTGGCGGGCTGAAAAACGCCCAGACAGCGACAAAAAACGGAAAATCCACTGAAACCGCTCTTTCCTGCCAGGATCAATTAGCACCAACCGCAGCCAGGAGGTTAGTATTTTTTCCATGAACCCTCCAGCAATACTCATGCATTGGTCTGTACCGGTCGGAACCGTTCGCGGTGTTTCGTTCCGGCTTAGCTACCTTGTGCTTGTATTCGCGGCAGCCATCGCACTGCAGTGCAGGATCTCTCTCTCCAGCGGGCTCATCGCAGGGGCGGTCATGACGGGCAGTCTGCTGGCATATCAGGCCGGTCAACTGGCTGTCGCCCGTGACCGTGTCTTTTATCGTGGCCCGATCCTGCTCTGGCCCGGCGGTTCCTTTCTGCTCAAACGCCCCGTGTATCAGACGGCAGAACTTGCGTCATCCGTTGCCGTGGCGGGGCTGCTTACAATCAGCATGCTCACTGCCACCGCTGCTGTACTGCTCAATGCAGAATTATCCAGCTTTCCGACAGAACTGCTCATTCCTTTTGCGGTGCCTGCCACGTTACTCACCCAACAAACAGACCTGTGGACAATTGCCCTGATCTCCATGTTCTATGTCAACTGGAGCCTGCTGGTCCTGAATCTGATCCCGATTCCTCCGTTTGCCGCCAGTGCCTTCACGACTGGTGGATATCGCGGTGAAGCAGACGGCGACCTGAACGAAGCCATCTCACTCCGCGTTGGATTCCTGCTGGCCGGGCTGATACTCGTGTTGAGTGTGGTGCTGAACCTGGTCTTCCTGACGGCGATCTTCGCCACGGTTCTGTTGACAATGATGCACGATCATCGGCGTTACGTGGAAGGACACGTGATTCGGGAAATTCAGCAGCAGTACGAAGCATACCGCCGAAGAAACCACGAAGAAGATTCCTTCCAGTTCGGCAGTTTCGGCTCTGAATTCCAGAGCGATTACCGAAGCGCACGTGCCGATTCAGAAGAAGAACTCAGCCGACCCACTGCATCTTCCGCAACAACAGCCCCACAACCTCAGCGATCTTCCGAAGAAGAGCTGGACCGAATTCTGCAGAAGATTCATACCAGTGGCAAAGCTGCTCTGTCACCCGAAGAACTGGAAACCCTGCAGCGACTCAGCAGCCGACTGCGTGATCGTCGCCGCTGACCCGCCGCTGGCAGGCAATTCCAGTCCGGCACCTGCTCGCAAACTGTGCCGTCCTACAGTTTTCGCAGGCCGTCTTCCTTCATCGGATTCGGGATCGCCTCTTCGATCTCGTCAATTCTTCGCATCGTCTCTGCATCCAGAATCAACGGAATCGCCGCCAGACTCTCATTCAGCTGCTCCACCGTCGTAGCTCCGATGATTGTTGATGCGACGAAGTCGTGCTGCCGACTCCATGCCACACTCAGCGCCGTAACGCTGACTCCAATGTCCGCTGCAATCACCTGCAGCCGGGACACTGTTTCGCGGCTGCGATCATTCAGGAAACGATCGGCCAGTTTCTGCTGACGTTCCCCCAGACTGCGGTATTCACTGAATCGAGCTCCCTCCGGATATCCCTGCTGGTACTTCCCGGTGAGCACTCCTCCGCCAAGTGGTGAAAACGGAAGCAGTTTCACGTTTTCCCGACGGCAGACCTGCGCCAATTCGCTCTCACAACGCCTGTTGATGAGGCTGAAGTTATTCTGAATGGTGTCATAACGACTTAAGCCGAATTGTTCGGCCGCCGCCAGACTTTTCATGACTCCCCAGCAGGTTTCATTGCTGCACCCGATCGCACGAATTTTCCCCTGCTGCACAAGTTCCGTAAGCGGTTCCAGAACTTCCTCATAGCGCATCCCATGATCGGGCCAGTGCGTCTGATACAGGTCAATGTAATCTGTCTGCAGACGTTTCAGGCTGGCATCGACAGCGCGGACAATCTGCACGCGATCGAGCGCTGAATGACCATGACGTACAGGGGGAACAAACCAGCCGTGAGCCGGCCCGGTGATTTTTGTGGCAACAATTACGGACTCGCGTGGCTTTGTCTTCAGCCAGCGGCCCACGATCTCTTCCGTGCGCCCGTAGGTCTCCGCCATGGGTGGGACGGGGTACATCTCTGCAGCGTCATAAAAATCTATCCCGGCGTCGTATGCGCGATCCATGATCTCAAAGGATCGCTTTTCGTCGCACTGACTGCCGAACGTCATGGTTCCCATGCAAATGTCTGAAACTGTGATCCCGCTACCACCAAGTCTCCTGCGCTGCATCTTTCCGTATCCCCCGTTCGGCTGAGTCTCTTCGGCGGTCAACTTCTGCCGCTCTCCCGACTCATTGTCGAATTCCTGGTGCACGCTGTCGAGTCTGCAGTCCGAGACACTACGGCGGTGCACTTCTCTGACGGTGCCGATTCCCTACAATCTGCTGTTGTTCGGCCGGCCGGCGCTGCGAATCCTGCACAGGAAGTTGTCCTGGTATTCTGCTCCGGTTCTTCAGAACTGCACCCGCAGTCGGCTCATCCACCGCCGCCGCCAGCCCTGTAGTCTGACCATGCCTCTGAGAATCATCTCCGGAAAATATCGCCGTCGGCACCTCCGAACACCAACCACGGATCGCACACGACCTTATACCGATCGAGTGCGGCAGATGACCTTCGATCGCCTGGGAGCGTTCGTCCCCGGAGCCCGTGTTGCTGATATCTTTTCAGGTGTCGGCACAATGGGCATGGAAGCCGTCAGTCGTGGTGCTGCATCCTGTGTCTTCTTCGAGGCCGATGCTGAGATTCACCAGCTGCTTCGCGAAAACGTGAGCACCATCGCGCCGGATGAACGAACAATCTGCTGGCGCACCGATATACGTCGCACCTCCTTTCGGCCTCGAGGTGGCGACGACTGTCTGCCCTACACGCTGGTGTTTTTTGATCCACCTTATCGCATTGCGGATCAGATCGGCCCCGGTGGCAGCCTGTCCGCCCCACTGAAGTTGCTTTCCCGCGATACACTGACAACCCCTGATGCAATCATGGTACTGCGGACACCGGAGCATTTTGATATGCCTGAGATTCGCGGCTGGCGAGTGCACGACTGCTGGAAATTGTCGTCGATGCTGATCTGGATCATGACCCGTCCCGGAGCCTGGGAAGATGAGGCCAACGACCAGCCCGCGATTCAGCCCGCTGCTCAGTGACGTCGCTTCCAGACACCCAGTCGCTGCAGCCGTGCTCGACTTTCTGCTATGCGCAGTTGTGGTTCCATCGCGGCAGGCAGCCCGAATCGATCCAGCAGCTTCGACATCCCCAGCGAAAGGCTGAGCTCGTTCACCAGCGTGCCGTCTGCCAGCCGCACCCATGCCAGCTCTCGACCATAGTGGTCCTGCCCCTGTCGCTGGAGCTGGACGGACTGCCCCTGCAGAAGCGACCGCAGCCAGGCCGCTGATTCCTGACCATGGAATTCTGCACGCTGCTGATGGTGGGCAGTCTCAGGAGCATCGATTCCCAGCAGGCGGACACGGCGGCCGTCGTCAAGCACTACGGTATCACCGTCTGTCACAGACTGCACCGTCACAGTCTCAGGCGACGGCAACTGATCTGCTGTTGTTTCGGGAACGACTGCCAGCCGCAGCAGGAGCAGCAGCAGAGCGCACAGAAGCGCACGCTGCGCCGGAGAAAAATGCCGCATCAGCCTGCGACCAAATACCGGATGAATCCGACTGCT
>JALRDR010000609.1 GCA_023262145.1 Planctomycetaceae bacterium
GGTTCGATTGTTGGCTACACGATCGGAAATGACATGTCGGCGCGGGATATCGAGGGTGAGAACCCGCTGTATCTTCCGCAGGCGAAATTCTATCGTCAATGTGCCGGGCTTGGGCCGTGCGTTTTGCTGGCTGAAGAGCCATTGGTACCCGCAGATGTTCAGATTCAACTGCAGATTCAGCGAGCTGGTCAGCAGGTCTTCGCTGGTTCTACTGGGCTGGATCAGATGAAACGCGGGCTTACTGAACTTGCCGACTGGCTGTATCGGGAAAATGAACTTCCGCACGGGGCATTCCTGATGACAGGCACAGGAATTGTTCCGGATGACGATTTTACTCTGGAAGACGGAGATGAAGTCTCAATTTCCATTACGGGCATTGGTACGCTCACAAACCCGGTTGTGAAGTCAGCGTGATTGCTGACTGTGCTGCAGGGGTGCTGTTGAGGAGATACGGGCGCTGGTCGGTGGATTACCGCGGTTTCCTGCAGCACTGTCTGTCCCCGGGGCGATTCGCTGGCGACTGAAGAATATGGTCAGACTGACCGAAGGGCACTGGAAAGCAAAATGGGCGAACAGGCAAGAAAAATCTCCGTGCCGGAATTTCGGTCTGCTGCGGGAACAGATCGCCGCCTGACGATGCTCACGGCGTATGACTTTCTGTGGGCAGGGCTCTTTGACCAGGCTGGCGTCGACAGCATTCTGGTTGGGGACAGTCTTTCGATGGTCGTGCAGGGCCACTCCACAACTCTGCCTGTGACAATGAAGCAGATGATTTATCATGGGGAAATAGTTGCCAGAGCCGTGCAGCGTGCGCTGGTTGTGGTTGACATGCCCTTTATGAGTTATCAGGTGAGTCCGGAACAGGCGGTCAGAAACGCCGGGCGTCTGATCAAGAAGACGGGAGCAGATGCTGTCAAGCTGGAAGGCGGGGCAATTCAGTCAGAGACGATCCGTGTCATCGGTCGGGCTGACATTCCCGTGATGGCTCACATTGGCATGCGTCCGCAGGCGGTCCGTCAACTGGGAGGCATGGGCCGCATCCAGCGGAACGTTCAGCAGCTGCTTGATGATGCTCGGGCAGCTGAAGATGCGGGTGCGTTTGCGATCATTCTTGAACTGGTACCGGAAGAGGCCGCGAAACTGATCACGGAGAGTCTGGGGATTCCGACCATCGGGATCGGAGCTGGAAAGCACTGCACCGGGCAGGTTCTTGTGGGGCCGGACATGCTGGGGCTGAACCCGAACTTCAGACCGCGATTCCTGAAGCAATTCGGAGAGCTGCGGGCGCAGGCGGACAAGGCAGTGCGTGATTATGTTGCAGAAGTACGTTCCGGAGATTTTCCCGGGCCGGAGCATACTCACCGTTGAGATCGCTGGCGACAGATTCATTGTCGCTGAAGACCAGCGGTGAAATTCACTCGGTGGATGTACTGCTGCGAACAATGAACACAGCCAGATCGATCCACTTTTGTCGAAGCGATACGATCTGATCTGTATCGCTGGAATAGGCGAAGTAGCGGCTGAGCAGCTGGTGTTCCGGCCCTGCCGGCGGGTTTCTGCGAGACAGGAGTTCGAGCTGGTTGCGAAACTCCCATGGTGTGCGAGCCATCATTCGTGAGCGTTCGCTGGTCTTCAGCTGGTCGAACTGCAGCAGCATTTGTTGTTCAGCAACAGGGAAGTGCGTCGCCACGCGGTCGCCAATCTGCGTCATGCACTGCACGGTGATATCGTAGATTATGGGAATGCTCCAGCTTGGTCTCCAGCGGCGTCCCTTGACTCGTTCCAGCGCTGCCGCAAATTTTGCTGCCCAGGCTCTGTCGGCAACATCGTTGACAAGAAACTGCTCTGCTCGATTCAGGTGTTCGAGCAGGTTCTCCGGATCCTGCTGATCCGGTGTATCAGGGATGTGTTCAACAAGCCAGATTCCAAGGCTCAGAGCCTTCATTTCGACACTCAGTTCATCAAGCGTCTGCTGAACGTTCTCCGGAAGCTGCTGGAGCGGGATAATCTGCTGAAGAAACTGCCAGTATTCGTCGGTTGAAAGTTCAAGTCGGGGGAAGAAAGGGTCGTAGGAGGGGAGGAATGTGACATTGAGTGTTGTTGATCGGGCTGCCGGATCCTGTTGCCAGTGACTGGCAACGAGTTGGAGTCTGCTGTTCCTGTCCTGGGCATACCGATCCCATTCATCGAGGTCGTCACTGTCGAGGGAGTTCCATATTTTCCCGAAGTGCTTCAGCGTCTCAGCCAGAGCTGCATCTTCCGAAATGGCCTGCTGCATCTCATGATACTTCTGCCGCCGGGATTCTGGTTGTGATATGAGCAGGTGACTGCTGGCGTGCATTCGTTCCTGTTGCGCCAGAGTTAACTGCTGGAACTGATCCAGCTGCGACTGCAGGTATGTGGTGCGAGGTGACTGGAGACCCAGAATACTGACGGCAATCAGTGCGCCGATTGCTGCGGCGACCAGATTCAGCCCTGATGACATTGTTGCAGCGAGATTCTTCATTCCTGCTGCTCCTGAACAGTGGTCAGTGGGATTTCGTGCAGTTGCCGCAGAAACTCAAGATCAGGCAGTGGTCGCATATCTGAGTAGTTCTGCAGCAGATCAAGATTTTCAAGCAGTGCTGCATCAGATGCTGAGATGTCAGTGGTGGATGAAATTCGGTATGCAAGGATGCCGCCAGTGGTTCCGAGGAAGCCAGCAAGCGTCCAGAGGACCAACCCGGCCGGAGCAACACTGCGGAACACATCTCGAATGGAACTGGTGGTTTCCTGAGTTAGTGCAGCGGCGCTGGACAGGACCTGAATGGAATCGAGCGTTCTGGTGGCAAAGTCTGCTCCGGCAGCTGCATCTTCCATCGCGTCAAGCATTTTCCACGTGCGATCAAGCTTATCGGCGGAGCGGCGCAGGTCCTGATTACCGGCCAGTTGCTGTTCCAGCTGAGCGGCATCTTCCGGGAGTAGTTCTCCATCCAGATACGCCACGAGTTCCTCCAGCTGTGGATCAGCAGGAGCAGTCTCGTTGTCCGGCTCTTCTTCGTTCAGTTGTTTTTCCGACATGATTCAGCATCCCGCTCGGAATCGATCACAGGTAGCGTTCCAGAGTTTCCTTGAGTTTCACCCTTGCTCGAGACAACAGAGACTTAACCGCGACAGTTCCAAGCCCCATGACTTCGCCAATTTCCTCGTAGCTCATGTCCTCAAATCGATGCAGGACAACTGCAGTGCGCTGGCGTTCGCTTAACTGTGCAACAGCCTGCCGTACGAGCTGCTGCATCTCATTGGAATCCAGCTGACGTGCTGGCATCAGACCAGATTGCTCTGCCAGCACGGTATCGAGATTGTTACTGGAGTCCTGAGGGGAATTTCCCAGAGAGACTTCACGTCGGCGTATTGCTCCACGGATCTGGTTGCTGGCAAGATTATGAGCAATACGGAAGAGCCATGTGGAAAACCGAGCTGTTGGTTCATAGCGATCTCTGGCGCGGAATACGCGAAGGAAGGCCTCCTGAGCGAGGTCTTCCGCTACTGTTCGATCATGAACGATATGGAAGAAAAAACCAACAAGCCGGTCCTGGTAACGGACAACAAGCTGCTCGAATGCATTCTGGTCATCTTCGGAGACCTTCAGCATGAGCTGGACATCCGGATCAGCAAGGTAGCGATTGCTGAGAGACTGGGAGAC
>JALRDR010000662.1 GCA_023262145.1 Planctomycetaceae bacterium
AGTGAGGACGGAACAATTACCGGTTATCGCGACGGTCAGCCATACGGGAAAGCCTATCGCCCCGGGGACCTGCAGGAATACCCCGCTGGTCGCTCCGAGGTGATCTTTGGGTTGCGGCACGGACCGCCTGGCGGAAATCGCCTGTTGCAGGGAAGCATCGAGCGAGCCACCCTGTATCACCGGGCATTGTCCGCAGACGAAGTTGCCGCATCGGCATTCGCTGCAGGCAGCCATTTTGTCCCGGAATCTCTGGTCATTCAGAGCCTCTCAGAATCACAGCAACAACAGCTCACAGAAATCGATGTCTCCATTCGCACAGCGGCCGCACAGCGAGATCAGCTGCAGGCACTGACGAAGCAGAAAATGTACACCTGTGTGGCTACCGCAAATCCCGGAATTACTCACGTTCTTTCTCGTGGTGACGTCACACAGCAGCGTGAGCAGGCTGCCCCCGCCGGACTCCGCGCCATCGCCGCAGTCAATGCCGACTTTGGACTCGCCGTGGATGCTGCCGACAACCAGCGCCGCACGGCAGCTGCCGACTGGATCACAAACAAAAACAACCCACTGTTTGCAAGAGTCATGGTAAATCGAATCTGGCATTACCATTTTGGCCGCGGGCTCGTCTCCACACCCGGCGATTTTGGATTCAACGGAGGCAGACCGGATCACCCGGAGCTGCTGGAATGGCTGTCAGCCCAGTTCCGTGCACAGGGCTTTCGACTGAAGCAGCTGCACCGCATGATCGTCACATCAGAAACGTGGAAACAGCAGTCACAGCCCTCTCAGCAGGGGCTGCAGCAGGATGCCGAAAATACGCTCCTGTGGAGAAAATCTCCGCAACGACTGGAAGCGGAAGCTGTCCGCGATGCCATGCTCGTCGCTACTGGCCTGCTGGACCGCACTGTTGGCGGCCAGGGCTATCGCGACATGCGGCACTTTCAGTTCAAGGGCAGTAATTTCTATGAGCCGCTGATTGAAGGCAGCGACGATTCTGCCTGGCGGCGAACAATCTACCGCTTCATTCCTCGCGGCGGCACCAATCCGTTCCTTGATACCTTCGACTGCC
>JALRDR010000673.1 GCA_023262145.1 Planctomycetaceae bacterium
GTCGTTCTGGAACGCTGCGCGCTGATCACCGCTTCGGGGGAGAATTGTGCATTGATTCCCCCAGATGCGGCCTTCCCTTCCGGCACAAGCTCAAGGATGTCACCGACAACGCTTGCCCCAGTATGGTTGAAGTGGCTCACGGGTTTGGATGGCCCCAAAGCGACCGGGTTAGCTCCAAAGCGACCAGCCCCAAAGCGACCAGCAAAAGAAACAAAGAAACCAGAAAAACCAGATGCTTCAAACCGATTGATGCCGCCGCCCAGACTGAGTGGCGAGTGCTCGCGCACAAGAGTCCCAAATGTCATGGCAAACAGCACGGAATTCCAACGACAGATTTCCTCGCAGCGGGTATTCTGGAGGACTGTCCTGCGAAAATTGCCTGCCGTGCTTCCTGCCTGACTTTATCTTCCGGGTGCGACCTTATGCTGCGAATTGTGCTTCCGGCTGTTCTGGTGGCCGCCTGTCCCATGTTTGTTCTGGCGACGGAGCCGAAGTCGTCGCTCGACTTCAATCGCGATGTCCGGCCGATCCTGTCGAATCACTGCTGGAACTGTCACGGCCCGGACGAGCAGACGCGTGAAGCTGGGTTGCGGCTGGACCAGGGCGACGCGGCACTCGCAAGAACCGAGGAGGGTCATCGGGTGATTACCCCCGGCGACCCGGCTGGCAGCCTGCTGGTGGCGCGGATCGAGGCAACGGATGAAACGCAGATGCCGCCAGCCGAATTTGAAAAGCCGCTGACGAAGTCCCAGAAAGAGATTTTGAAACGGTGGATTTCGGAAGGGGCTCCGTTTGCCGCGCACTGGGCGTTCACGCCTCCACAGACGCCGCCGCTGCCTGCGGTGAAGCAGAGCGACTGGCCGCGGAACGAGATCGATCGGTTCGTTCTTCATCACCTCGAATCCTCGGGGATGGCGCACTCGCCGGAAGCCGATCGGGGTACCTGGCTGCGGCGGGTGACACTTGATCTGACCGGGCTGCCGCCCACGGCGGTCGAGCGGGAAGCGTTTCTCAACGACTCGTCTCCGCAGGCTTACGAGACGGTGGTGGACCGATTGCTGGAGTCGCCGCGGCATGCCGAACGGATGGCGATGCACTGGCTGGATGCAGCCCGCTATGCGGACACGAACGGCTACAATAACGACGAGGTGCGGACGCTGTGGCCGTGGCGGGACTGGGTGATCGAGGCTTTTGCCCGCAATCTGCCGTACGACCAGTTTCTCACCGAACAGCTCGCAGGGGACGAGTTGCCGAACGCGACGCTGGCCCAGAAAGTCGCGACGGGGTTCAACCGGAACCACGTGCTGACGACCGAGGGAGGGATTATCGAAGAGGAGTACCGGGTCGAGTACGTGGCGGACCGGGTGCACACAACGGCGACGGTCTTCCTGGCCCTGTCGCTGCAGTGCGGGCGGTGTCACGACCATAAGTACGATCCGTTTACGCAGCGGGACTATTACCGATTTGCGGCGTTCTTCGACAACGTTCCGGACAAGGTGGTGGGCTACAGCCAGGGGCGGATGGCCGAGCCGCTGCTGAAGGTGCCGTCACCGGCCCAGCAGGCGGAACAGCGGCAGCTGGAATCCCGCAAGCAGGAACTGACGACGCTCCTGAACGAGCGGGCGAAGCAGATCGACGCTGACCTGGCGAAGTGGGAGGCGTCGTTGACCCAGGAGCAGATCGAAAAAGCCGGACCGGTCGGGCTCGCGGCTCACTTCCCACTCGATGAAGCGGAAGGACCGCAGATTGCGAATACCGTAGCCGGGGGACTGGCCGGCAGGGTCGAGGGAAAGTTCACCTCTGCTGCAGGAAAGCTGGGGCGGGCGATTGAGTTCGACGGTTCGACGCATGTGGCTGCGGGAGAGACTGGTGTCTTTGAGGCGAATCAGTCGTGTTCGCTGGCGGCGTGGGTTTTTCCGACCAGCAACGAGGCCAGCACCGTGCTGTCAAAGATGGACGAGTCGAACGCCTACCGCGGATACGACGTGATCCTCGAAGGGGGGAAAGTCGCCAGCCACTGGGTGCATCACTGGCCCGACCGAGCGTTCAAGGTGGTCACGAAGCAGGCGGTGTCGCTGAATGCCTGGCATCACATCGTCGTCACCTATGACGGTTCGCGGCAGGCGACGGGACTGAAGATTTCCGTCGACGGTCAGCCTCAGGAACTCGACGTTACGACGAACAACACGGTCGATGGATCGCTGCTGACAGACAAGCCGTTTCACATTGGTCGGCGGACGAATTCGGCTCCCTTCCGCGGCCGGATTGGCGACGTTCGATTATACAGTGCGGTGCTGAGTGCGGAGGAGGCGGCCCAGCTTGCGAAGGGAGAGACGCTGGGCGGGTTGCAGACGATTCTCACATTGGCTGCTGACCAGCGGTCGCCCGAGCAGACGGAGCGGTTGCAGCGTTACTACCTCGATCAGGTCGATCCCCGGACGCGGGAGTGGAAGGCGGAACTGGCGGGGATTCCCGGAAAGCTGGAAGAGCTCGACAAGGCGATCCCGGTGACGATGGTGATGGCGGAGATGTCCCCCCGGCGGAAGACGCACATTCTGAAGCGGGGGCAGTACGACCATCCGGGCGAGGAAGTTTCGCCGGGCGTGCTGGCCGAGTTCCGCGATCTGCCAACGGAGGCCAGCAGCCGGCTGGACCTGGCACGGTGGCTGACGCATTCACAGCATCCGCTGACGGCACGGGTCGCGGTCAACCGCTGGTGGGAACTGCTGTTCGGGACCGGGATTGTGGAAACCGTGGAAGACTTCGGCGTGCAGGGAGCGCTGCCGAGTCATCCGGAACTGCTCGACTGGCTGGCAACGGAACTGATCCGGCGGAAGTGGAACACACGAGAGATGCTGAAGCTGATGGTGCTCTCGGCGACGTATCGCCAGTCGTCGCATGCGACGCTGGAGCAACATGAGCGGGATCCGCAGAATCGGTTGCTGGGCCGGAGTTCGCGGTACCGGTTGCCGGCGGAAACCGTGCGCGACAACGCGCTGGCAATCAGCGGGCTGCTGGTCGAGAAGGTGGGCGGGCCGAGCGTGAAGCCTTATCAGCCGGAAGGGCTGTGGGAGGACGTGTCTGTCGAGCGGCGGGACAAGTACACGCCGGATCTGGGAGAGGGGCTGTATCGGCGGAGCATGTACACGTTCTGGAAGCGGACGTGTCCGCCGCCGGGGATGGCGGCGTTCGATGCGCCAGACCGGGAGACGTGCGTCATCCGGCGGGCGCGGACCAACACGCCACTGCAAGCCCTGGTGCTCCTGAACGATCCGACGTACGTGGAGGCCGCCCGCAACTTCGCCGAGCGTGTGCTGCTGCAGTCGACGGGGGATGAAGTGAGGTTGGAGGCGGCGTTCCAGCTGGCTCTCTGCCGGTCGCCGCATCCGGACGAAACTGCAGTGCTCCTGCAGGTCCAGCAGACGGCGCGGAAACGCTTCGAGGCGGACAACGCGGCTGCGGAGAAGCTGTTGGCAGTCGGGTACTCGCCGTATTCGGACAAGCTCGATGCGATCGAGCTGGCGGCGTGGACGACGGTGACGAGTCTGATTCTCAATCTGGACGAAACGATTTCCAAACCATGAAAGATGCTGCGCCACGGAGGACACAAAAGGCACTGAGGGTGCCACGGGCTCTGCCGGTGCTCTTTCCGATTCCTCAGCGAACCTCGAATGACAGTCCTGGTTTCTGACGACCTGTGCGATGTTGACTTGAAAGACGGATCCAATGGTGAATAACGCTGAAGCCTGCACTCGACGCGACTTCTGCCGGACGGCGGCTCTCACTGGTGGTGCGCTGCTGACGTCCTCTGCGGCGCGAGCGGATAAGAAGCCAGTTGGACTGACACTGACCAGTCCTGTGCCGCGGCAGGTCGTGCAGCGGGAGGAGTTTCGGCCGGCTCAGGCGCACGATCACGAACCGGGAGGGCCGCAGCTGGGGCAGGCGCGGGTGGCGGTCGCGGGCCGCTGGACGGGGCCGGTTCCGGTGCGACTCGAAGCGCGCGTTTCACTCCATGAAGGCTGTACCGGGCGAACCGTCGACTGGACGCCGCTGGGGGAGGTGCAGACGCCGGCGTTTGCATTTGACCTCGTGGTGCCGGCCGGCGGGTGGTACCGGCTGGAAGTCCGCGTAATGGACGCTGCAGGGACGGTGCTCAGGACGGCCGAGGTCGATCCGTTTGGCGTGGGTGAGGTCTTCGTCATTTCGGGTCAGTCGTATGCGGCCGGGGCGAATGATGAGCTGCAGACGATCGACGATCCCCTGGAACGTTCGGTGCTGCTCGATGTGACGGCGCAGAGCTGGCGGACGGCGAACGATCCATTTCCTCACGTCGGCGATGGTGGGACGATCTGGCCGGCGTTTGCCCATGCGTTGCAGCCGATTGTGCGGGTGCCGGTCGGGCTGGTGAATGTCGCTGTTGGCGGGACGGCGACGCGGCAGTGGTTGCCGGGGGAAGATCTCTACCAGCGGTTTGTGGAAGGCGGCCGAGCGGCGGGACGGTTTCGCTTTGTCCTGTGGCAGCAGGGGGAGAGCGATGTCATCGAGAACATTTCGACTGAGACCTACGTCGAGCGGTTGCAGATCATTCGCGACGGGCTGACGCAGGAGTGGGGCTTCGAACCGACATGGCTCCTGGCGAAGTCGACGCTGCATCCGACGGTTTACAACAAGCCGTTCGAAGAGGCTCGCATTCGCGAGGCGATCGACAAGCTCTGGAAGTTGCCGGGCTTCGCTCCCGGACCGGATACCGACATCCTGGCGGGAGAGAACAGGGGCGGGGTGAACTCGCGCCGGCATTTCTCGCCGATCGGCCAGCGGCGGGCGGGGCTGATGTGGTTTGCCAGCGTGTGGGCAGCTTTGCTGAAGGAGACGACGCGATGAATCCGTGGATCGAGTTTCAACAGCGGATCAACCGCCGGGCGCTGCTGCAGCATTCGTCGTCGGCAATCGGCACAGCCGCGCTGGCGGGGCTGCTGGCGCGCGACAGCCGGGCCCAGGAAGCGGCGGCGGCACAGCTCACGCACTTTGCTCCGAAGGCGAAGCGGATTGTGTACCTGTTCCAGTCGGGCGGACCGTCGCACCTGGAGCTGCTCGATCACAAGCCGAAGCTGCAGGAACTGCACGGGACCGAGCTGCCCGATTCAATCCGCCAGGGGCAGCGGCTGACGGGGATGACGAGCGGGCAGACGAGTTTTCCGGTCATCGCGCCGAAGTTCGCGTTCCGGCAGGCGGGACAGAACGGGACGTGGATCAGCGAACTGCTGCCGTACACGGCGAAGGTGATCGATGAGATCTGCCTGATCCGCTCGATGCACACAGAGGCGATCAATCACGACCCGGCGATCACGTATATTCAGACCGGTTCGCAGCAGCCGGGCCGGCCGTCACTGGGGGCTTGGCTGAGCTATGGGTTGGGGAGCGAGGCGGAAGCTCTGCCGGCGTTTATCGTGCTGATCTCGCACGGTTCGGGAAACGACGCCAACCAGGGGCTGCTCGAACGGCTGTGGGGAAGCGGGTTCCTGCCGTCAGATCACCAGGGGGTGAAGCTCCGCAGCAGCGGCGACCCGGTGCTGTACCTGTCCGATCCGCCGGGGATCGACCGGGATCTCCGTCGGACGATGCTCGACGGCCTGGCGAAGCTCAACGAGCGGGAACTGAAGCAGACGGGCGATCCGGAGATCGCGACGCGGATCACCCAGTACGAGATGGCGTTCCGGATGCAGGCGTCGGTTCCCGAACTGACGGATCTGTCAACAGAGTCGGCGCAGACCTTTGAACTCTACGGCGCAGAAGCAAAGCAGCCCGGCACCTTTGCCGCGAACTGCCTGCTGGCCCGCCGGCTGCTGGAACGTGGCGTGCGGTGTGTACAGCTTTACCACCGCGGCTGGGACCAGCACGGTGGGCTGCCGATGAACATTCCGAAGCAGGCCCACGACGTCGATCAGCCGCAGGCGGCGCTGATCACGGATCTCAAGCAGCGGGGGATGCTTGACGAGACTCTGATCGTCTGGGCGGGAGAATTCGGCCGGACGGTTTACGGGCAGGGGGGCGTGCAGGAAAACTACGGCCGGGATCATCACGGCCGATGCTTCTCAGTCTGGTTGGCAGGGGGCGGGATCAAGCCGGGCGTGGTCCACGGCGAGACGGACGATTACGGCTACAACATCGTCAATGACCCGGTCCACATCCATGATCTGAACGCAACAATCCTGCAGTGCCTGGGCTACGACCACAAGCGATTGACGTTCCGATTCCAGGGGCGGGATTACCGGTTGACCGACGTGCATGGGGAAGTGGTTCAGGAGTTGCTGTCGTAGTGAGCAACCGTCTACCCGTTCGCCACAGCACTTCCGATTTCAGCAGGACGTCGCCGTAGGGTCAAAAAAACCGCCGACCTCAAGACGTGGGAAGACACGGCGTTTCGAGACGTCGGATTACTGCATCCATGTGCCTTGATTTCAGCCTCCTCGTGCCAGAGCCTCTTCGCAACGACTCGCGCGCGCCCCGAATCCGGAAGTGGTGAATCAGCCCCGCTTTAGACCTGTCGTGCAGTCAGCATTGGATGGCCCGGTCAGTAGTGTTGCGCGCTGATCACCGCTTCAGGGGATCTTTGTGCGTTGATTCCCCCAAATGCGGCCTTCTCTTCCGTCAAAAGCTCAACGATGTCAGCGACAACGCTGGCTCCCCGTACGGTTGAAGTGGCTTACAAATTTGGATGGCCCCTCGAGATAGCCCCTCGAGATATTCCCGGGCCAGAATATGTCGGTCTGAAGCCGATGCAAACCACACTGTGGTCGGAGTATTGGCTTGGAGACACTGCGAATGATACAAGGCTTACTCGCGAATTGCCCAGTACATGATCAACTTTGACACCGCCAAGAAGGGTTGGCAACGGTGTCAACGTTGGCTGGATACCGAAACCTGTCGACAGGTCATGTAATTGGCTCGTTCGCAACAGGTGCGTGAAGTGACCGCTCCACGGAGCGAGATTAAAGTCTCCCGCGAGCAAAGTCGGAGTTTCATCTTCAATCGAAGCAGCGAGGTCGAGCAACTGTCGATCACGGGCAATCCTGAGGTCCGGACTGATCGGCGGCAGCGGGTGAGTCAGAATCAATCGGAATCTTCTGCCTTTGATGAGAAACTGAACGTCAAGCGGTGGATTGGAGTCCGGTACATCCACCACCTGAAGATTCTCCCACGGAAACTTGGAAAGGAATGCAACTCCTGTGTAGTCGTCGCGACAAAGCACTTTCTGGTGGGGATATTCCTGCGAAAGTTCTTCGAGTGGTTGCTTCCAGTCCGGGCCAGTCTCCATGAGATACAGAAAATCCGGATCAGATCCAATAGCCTCCGCGACCGTTAGTGGCACCTCAGGATTTGTCCTCAGCACGTTGAATATTGCCAATTGAAATGATTCGGCACTAACACCCTCCGAATCGGCGATGCCTGAATTCGAAGATACGAAATACGGCAATACCATCCAGAGGTTCCACACCAGACCAGCAATCGCCAGAAGCACCGTCTTTCGGCGGCGTCCACGGACCCAAAGCGGAAGGCCGACGATTAGCAGGATCAGATATTGAACACTTAACTGTGAGGCCAGATCGGCCATCCAAAACCACCTTGAAAACAAGCTCAGCAGAGTCCCAGCGATGCCGATGATACCGACCAGATTCCAGATCCGGATCATTACCGGACGTTTGCCGACAGTGTTCCAATCCCCGTTCCGCTTCATCACTTCTGCCCTTAACCTGACAACTCTTGACGAGCAAAATAGCTGAAGAAAGAAAACCCTCAATGAGTTGTGGGACAGCAGCGAGTAGCAGCCCTGTCCAAATCTCTATCACGAAAAGGTCCCGAGCGGATCGCAGAATCCGCAAATCGGATTTTCAACACAAGTGACAATGCCAGAAAACAGGAAGAACGGGGTATCGCATCGTGAAGGGACTTGAACGAGGACGATGACGTCTCACTCCTCGCCACGG
>JALRDR010000678.1 GCA_023262145.1 Planctomycetaceae bacterium
TTCTCCCACGGTGGCGTATCTCACATGGATACGTTTGATTACAAGCCGGAACTCTTCAGTGCGGACGGCAAAAGGACCGGAGCTGGTGGCGGCCTTTCCAACCAGCAGCGGAAACTCCTGAAACCACTCTGGGAGTTTCAGCCGGGAGGCACCTGCGGAACTCTTGTGAGTGATCTGTTTCCGCACCTCCGTGAGCAGATGGATGACATCTGTCTGATCAAATCGCTCCATGGGAACGACAACGAACACTACAACGCCACACTTGGGATGCACACCGGTTCTTTCTTCTTCTCCCGCCCGAGCATTGGCTCATGGGTGAGTTACGGGCTTGGCACCAGCAATCAGAATCTGCCTTCGTTCATTGCGCTCGCCCCGCAGATGCCGTATGCCGGAACGCAGATCTTCAACAACGACTTTCTGCCGGCCTGGCATCAGGGAGTGCGGGTCATCGGCGGAGCTGAACCTGTTCCCAACGTCAGCCGTCGTTCCACACAACCAGGGCTGCAGGAACTGGAACTTGGACTCGCTGACGTCCTCAATTCACGTCACCTTGCTGCACACGCAGACAATCAGGAACTCTCCGCGCGCATCCGCAGTTTTGAAACCGCATTCCACATGCAGTCGGACGCACCTGAAGCATTTGACGTCAGCAGCGAAGACGATCGCACACTTGCACTCTACGGACTGCAGCGAGGCCAGCATGACGGCTTTGGCTGGCAATGTCTGGTCGCCAGGAGGCTGGCAGAACGTGGTGTACGATTCATTGAACTGGTTGATGGCAGCAGCAGCGACAACTGGGATCAGCACGGGAATATGGCCGAGCATGCGAAACACGCAGTGGTGATTGACCAGCCACTTGCCGGACTGATCCGTGACCTGAAAGCGCGGGGCATGTTCGAGGATACTCTGGTCGTCTGGACCACGGAATTTGGCCGTACACCGGGGGTGGACGGAGACAAGGGACGCGGACATCACAGCGCCTGTTTTTCTTCATGGCTGGCCGGCGGCGGTGCGCGTGCAGGAACCAGCTACGGCGAAACGGATGAGATCGGTGCCACTGTGGCCGAAAACGGAGTCCATGTTCACGATTTTCACGCCACGATTCTGCACCTGCTGGGAATCGACCATGAGCGACTGACCTACCGACACGGCGGGAGGGACTACCGCCTGACTGATGTACACGGACGAGTAATCGAGGATCTGATCAGCTGATACACAGAATCCGGACGCTCATGAGACTTCGCCTGCTGCGGCGAAGTCTGGTCTGCTTTCGAATTACAAACTGCTCACTTTTCCTTGCCCCGCTGCCACCTTCCACCCAGCCGCAGCACTCGCTCATTGTTCGTACGCACGTTCGCCCGATTGCCGTTGACTCCCATCGCCGGTACCGTTCGAATAGAGTTCCACTTCGGCCCGTGCATCGCTTTCACCTGCTGCAGGCGATTCTCCTGCAGAATCACCCGCCAGTCCTGCCTCAGCGCTCTTCAGAAGATCCAGCCCAGGAAATCGGTTATGTCTCAGCGACTACTTCTGTTCGCCCTTGCATTGTCTCTGCCTGCCGGTGTTGTCTGCGGTCAATCCGCCGACCGCAAGGGGCTTGACTTCTTTGAGGCAAAGATCCGCCCGATGCTGGTCAGCCACTGCTACTCCTGCCACTCCGCCGAGGCCGTCGGGAAGAACAAGCTGAAGGGTGGTCTGCTGCTCGATTCCCGCATGGGGATGCTTACCGGTGGTGAGAGTGGACCATCCATCGTGCCCGGCAAACCGGAAGAAAGTCTGCTCATCAGTGCCCTTCACTACGACGGCCTGCAGATGCCTCCGGCAGGTCGACTGCCGGACGAGCTGGTTGCCCATTTCGAACAGTGGATTCGCATGGGTGCTCCCGATCCACGTGACGAACTCTCAGTCGTTGTCTCATCGGAAATTGATCTCGATGAGGGCAGGAAGCACTGGGCATTCCTGCCGCTTACAGAACCGGCACTTCCTGACGTCGCTGATACTGAATGGGTTCGCACACCAGTAGATCAGTTCATCCGTGCTCGGCAGGAATCTGTCGGGATCACACCAAACACCACTGCAGCGGCCCGCACACTGATCCGCCGTGCCAGCTTCGATCTGACTGGTCTGCCACCGACACCGGCTGACGTCGAGGCCTTCGTGGAAGCCGCCAGAACCGACCTTCCCGGAGCCTGGGAGCGCCTGCTTGATCAGTTGCTGGACAGCCCGCACTACGGAGAACGCTGGGGCCGACATTGGCTGGATATCACCCGCTTCGCTGAGAGCAACGGATTTGCGTTCGACCTTGATCGCCCGAATGCATGGCACTATCGCGACTTCGTGATTCGCGCTCTGAATGCAGATATGCCCTACGATGAATTTGTTCGTCAGCAGATCGCCGGCGACCTGCTGACTGATCTGGAAGTGAAGACTCAGGCCGAAGCGGCTCAGGCTGTCGATCGAGTTGCCGCCACCGGCCTGCTGGTGGCCGGCACATTCACGTCGCAGCAGACGCAGAAAGAGCGCGAACGCAGCCGTTATGAGCAGCTTGATGACATGATCAGCACCATCGGTACATCAATGCTCGGCCTCACTGTCGGCTGCAGCCGCTGTCACAGCCACAAATTCGATCCTCTCCCTCAGACCGACTACTATCGTCTGGCTTCCTGCTTCGCAGAAGTCGGCTCAGCAGATACGGAGATCAACATGCAGCCTGAAGCGTGGCAGCAGGCCCGCGCAGAATTCGATGCCGCACATGCCCCGCTCGTGGCCGCCAGAACAACCTACGAACAGCAGCAACTGCCTCTGCGCCTTCAGGAATGGCTCAGCAGACCGCTGCCGATCGCTCCCGAAGACGCCAGTCCACCATCCATGACTGCGGGCACATGGCAGCATCTCGGACCATTCTCGGCCGAAGATTTCGCCGCAGCCTTTGAACAGGAGTTCGGACCGGAATCAAAAGTCGACCTGAACGCCGCATATGGCGATGCGGGACTCCGCTGGACGGCGCACCCGGAATGGGCCGACGCAACCGTTCACAATCCCTTCAGTGAGCCAAATGCTGCAAACTACATCTTCCGCGAAATTGAATCTGCAGAAGATCAGACAGTCACATTGTCACTCGGGCGCGACGACGCAATCAGGGTCTGGCTTAACGGAGAACAGATCTTCTCCAGCCTCACCTCCGGTGCCGTAGTACCCGGGCAGGACACGGTGTCCGCGCGGCTCCGCAAGGGCCGCAATGAACTGCTGATCAAGATTGTCAATGGTGGTGGCCCCTCCGGATTCTACTTCGCTGCCCTTCCCGCCGTCGTGGCAGAACTCACCGGCGCCGGTCCATGGAATCACATCGGTCCGTTCACAGCCACAAGTATGGATGAAGCGTTTGATCGAGTCTTCGCACCCGAACTTGATACA
>JALRDR010000705.1 GCA_023262145.1 Planctomycetaceae bacterium
GGACCTGCTTGAGAAAGTCGTCAGTGGTCGCATCTGGTTTCGAGTCGCGCCTGCACAGGCCAGTGTTCCGCTCCTCTTTGAAGAGCGGGATTAGCGGATGATTGCATGGCAGGAATTACGGCAGGCAGCGACAATGTGGCAACTGCCGCCTGAAGTCGTCTGAGAAAACAGTCTCGCTCAGGAAAAAAAACAATACGCCTGAGAGATTGTCAGATTCCTGTGGCATAGTGTTCAGAACAGTACCGGTGTCAGATACCGAATCCCCTGATGTTCTGAAGCGAGTGGACCGATGTCCGGAGCAGATCGCCGTCTCCGAATCGTTATGGCAGCCTCCGAGGCAGTGCCATTTTCCAAAACGGGTGGGCTGGCAGACGTTGCCGGCTCACTCACGCAGGCGCTCGATCGCGCCGGGCACGATGTTGTTCTGATTCTTCCGGACTATCCGTCTCTGCGGCATGGGCGGCCGCAGGTATCTGCGGTGAGTTCCACGGGACTGCAGTTTTCGCTTGATATGAACGGGCGAGCAGTCACGGCTGGACTTAACTGGGCAACGCTTCCTGGCAGTCAGGTACGGGTACTGCTGGTCAGCCAGCCTGAGTACTTCGATCGCACTCAGCCCTACGGTGACACATCCGGCAGTTACTTCGATAACTGCGAGCGTTTCTGTTTCTTCAGTCGGCTGGTTCCGGAGATCTGCCGCAAACTGGTGCTGCAACCGGATATCCTGCACTGCAACGACTGGCACACCGGATTGATTCCGGCTCTGCTGAACACCGTTTACCAGGGGATGAAGGGGCTGGAACGGACGGCCTCCGTCATGACGATTCACAACCTGGCCTATCAGGGACAGTTTCAGGACTACGAGTTTCCGCTCACCGGGATGCCGCGACGCTATTACAACATGTACCAGATGGAAGCGTGGGGGCACCTGAATCTGCTCAAGACCGGGCTGGCGTTTGCGGATCAGCTGACGACCGTCAGTCCGACTTATGCGAGTGAAATCTGTCACACGGAAAACGGCTGCGGTCTGGACGGTGTGCTCAGACATCGTGGTCAGAGTCTGGCGGGAATTCTGAATGGAATTGACGAGCAGATCTGGGATCCGGAGCAGGATCCGCGAATTCCACAGAATTATTCCATTGAGACGCGTAAGGCGGGCAAGGCCATCTGCAAACAGCAGGTACAGCAGTCCTTTTCGCTGCGTCAGGATCCGGACGTGCCGCTGGTTGGAATGGTCACACGGCTGGCGGACCAGAAGGGACTGGATCTGCTGGCAGCCGGTGTCGATCGATTTCTGGCTGAGGGATCGCAGCTTGTATTTCTGGGTACGGGCGACCGTCGCTATGAGCAGTTGCTGCGGGATCTGCCCGGGCGCTTTCCGGGGCAGGCGGGAGGCTGTATCGGGTTTGACGAAGACCTTGCGCATCGGATTGAAGCTGGGGCGGACATGTTTCTGATGCCCAGTCGATTTGAGCCATGCGGGCTGAATCAGATGTACAGTCTGCGGTATGGCACAGTTCCGATTGTTCGCAGCGTGGGCGGTCTGGCCGATTCGGTGATTGACTATACGGGCACAACGGAGAGTCTTCGGGAGGCGACGGGCTTTTCGTTTCGCGATTATTCGACCGATGTGCTGTTACAGACGCTGCAGCGAGCGGTGCAGGCGTGGCGGCAACCGCAAGTCTGGGACCAGCTGGTCCGCAACGGCATGAAACTCGACTGGTCCTGGGACCGCAGTGCAACGCGGTACCTGGAGGTCTACCAGCGAGCGTTGAAGAATGTTGATCTGCGTGCTGCACAGGGGCGGATGTGAATTCAAGGCTGATCATGCCGCGGGCGGTCGCTTGTGATGGCCGGTCGCGAGCGGAACTTGAGGGAAGTTGGTCAGCAGCGGTGAAATTCTCAATCCTGTCGCCGTCTGAGCGGATTCCTTGGAAAAGGGGAAGCTCGACTATCCTGCGAGCTGCGAAGATTCTGCGGCGGCAGCTCAGGCAGAGCCCGGCAGGATTGCCTGCAGAGCGAATTTTTGGCCAACAGTAGCGGGCAAAAAGTCGTAGAGTTGCACAGTCGCAGAGTATGCGCCCGCATTCTGCCCCGGTAGCCCCCTGTTTACAGGCGTTTTTCAGAGCGAAAAGACTATGTCAGACGCGGTCATTGAGATCAGAAACCTCTCCAAAATTTATCGAGATTTCTGGGGACGCAAGAAAGTTCAGGCGGTGAAGAGCCTGAGTATGGACGTACATCGGGGGGAAGTGTTCGGGCTGCTTGGTCCTAACGGCTCCGGGAAAACCACAACGCTGAAGATGCTCCTGGGACTGCTGTTCCCGACATCCGGCGAAATGAAGATTCTGGGACGTCCTGCTGCGGATGTGTCAAAAAACGAGCGAATTGGTTATCTGCCGGAAGAATCGTATCTGTACCGCTTCCTGAATGCGGACGAAACGCTCGATTTCTACGGCAGGCTGTTCAACATGTCGGCGGCAGATCGGGCTCGTCGGGCAGATGAGCTGATTGAGATGGTCGGTCTTGGTCGAGCGCGACGCCGACAGCTCAAGGAATACTCCAAGGGGATGACGCGCCGCATCGGACTTGCTCAGGCCCTGATTAATGATCCGGATCTGGTTCTGCTCGATGAACCCACCAGTGGTCTCGACCCGCTCGGTACTCGAGAAATGAAGGATCTCATCAAGCAACTCAAGAGTCAGGGAAAAACGGTGGTGCTGTGCAGTCACCAGCTGGCAGACGTGCAGGATGTCTGCGATCGCATCGCAGTGCTCTTCCAGGGGGAACTCAAGGTGCTTGGACGAGTGGATGAACTGCTCGAAGTCCGTGATGAGACGCTGATCAGGTCACCAAGTCTGTCAGATGCAGCAATTGCGGATGTAAAGGCGGTACTGCAGAAGCACAACATCTCCGCAGAATTCACTCGCCCCACGGCAGATCTGGAGCAGTTGTTCCTGCGTACGGTGCGTGAGAGTGGCGAGCGTCCGGGGCGACGTTTTTCTACCGCAGAGATTGCAGCATCCGCACAGGCAGCCGAGAACTGATGGGCGATAGCTGAAGATCGAGCGGCCGGTGCAGATTTCAATCTGATCACCTCACCGAGCAACCTGAGTTCATTTGCATTCCGAACATTCCGTCAGCTGCAGAGCGTGCAAGTCATGGAATTTGACATTACTCCGTACAACTTCGGATTCGCGGCACAGAGCTGGGCAAGTCTTACTGCCCTGCTGGCCGTCGCGGCGCTGGTTTTGTCATTCATTCTGGCTGTCGCTCGAAATGGAGCATCTGCCGGTGTACGACTGTACGTTGATGGGGTGAAAAGCTATGCGTCTGACCTCACCAGTATTTCCCCTCAACGTGTTCTTGCACTGACTCGACTGACCCTGACGGAAGCGATTCGTCGCCGCGCATTGTACGTGTTTGTGATGTTCGCTGTACTGCTGATGTTTGCCGGCTGGTTCATCACAGATTCCAATGGGCGTCCTGAACTGCAGGTCAGCGTGCACGTTACCTTTCTGCTCACAGCCATCTCGTGGCTGATCCTTCCAGCCGTGATTTTCCTCAGCTGCTGGGCATTGCCGGAAGATATTCGTATTCGTTCGCTGCATACGGTTGTGACCAAGCCTGCCCGCCGTCTGGAAATCGTCATGGGACGAATGGCGGGACTTGGTATTGTCACACTTATCGGTCTGCTGGTGATGGGAGCAATTGGTCTGTTCTGGCTGAATCGCCGCATCCCTGAGAATGCCCAGTCAGCTCTGCAGTGTCGCGTGCCCGAATTTGGCGGACTGTATTTTATCGGGCCGGATGGCGTTCCCGGCGTCACTGGTCTGAACGTTGGAGACGTCTGGGCTTATCGGTCCCATATCGAAGGCAACTCACGGGCTCGTGCCGTCTGGGTTTTTCCGGGGGTTAACGAGTCTGCTTTATCCACAGCAGAAGACGGCAGTCAGGAACTGCTGCTGGAGTGTCGATTTGAGGCCTTCCGCACGATCAAGGGATCTGAAGCCAGTATTCGTCAGGGGATTTCTGCCCAGTACACACTTACGGTGAATCCGCGAGAAGACGCTTTCGGGATGCTTGCGGTGAGTGAATCGCTGCGTCCGTTGTCGGAAGCGTTGCGAGAAGGGCAGTATCGGACCGGCGCTGAGCTCACTACGGAACTGGCGGGGCGCATTCGCACAGCCTCCGATGAACTTCGCTCCGGAGACTATTTTGCACTCTACAACGGCATGGGAAGTGCCGCTGTATTCCTTGACTCAATGAATACAGAGCTGACTGGTGACATGCCAGCTCGATTTGATGCCGCCAGTACTGCAGCTCAGCGAGTTCTGGAGGCTCTGAGAGATGAAGAGAATGGTGCCAGTGTCGAGGTTCCATTCGGCCCGCTCGCTGATGCCATGGACAGCGTTGCCGAAGGGCTGAATGCAAACGCTGAGGGGTTGACGACAGCGCTTCCTCGACTGGAAGTTCCGCTGCCCTCATTCCACGTTGCTGAGTATCACGACAACGAAGAGAACTCCACCAATCTCACCCGGGTACCGCGAACCCTGCGTTTTGTTGCAGACTACGAGACACTGGCGAGATTCCTTGCCGGCGTTCTGGAGGAGCGGAATGCGGCCGGAAAGCTGATCTCTGCTGGAGCGCTGAGCACAACACTGACGGAGGAACTGGTTTCGGAAGTGCGTATTTCTCAACTGAACGCTGAGCGACTTGTTCAGGTGCTTGAGGAGCAGCTTGCCGCCGGTGCACTGACCGCAGAAAACGGGAACACACTCAGAATCACAGACGATCGCAACTGGTACGCGTTTCTTGATGAACTGATCCGCCGTGAAGAACTGGTCTCGGACGACGCAAACGGCTGGGAAATTGAAAAGGATCTGCTCAACGATCTTCTGGACAGTAACGGGCAGTTGCGTGTCGAAGTGGCCTGCATCAATGATCAGATGTATCTGGGAATGGCACGCCCGGACCTGTTCATTCGCAAGGCGGATCAGCCGTTCTGGAAGGGGTACTGGAAGGCAATCATCAACATCGGTCTGATGTTGTTGCTTGTCATCGTCCTGGGAGTGACGGTCAGCTGTATTGTAAAGGGCCCTGTTGCCCTGTTCTTTACGCTGACGTTTTTCCTCGTGGGGCAGTTCTTCCATGACTTCATGCAACGCAAACTGGCGGGGCTGGAGGAGGGCATGGGCACTGTTGAGTCGATGGTCCTGATCGCTCAGCACCGTAATCCACAGGTTGGAATGGACGTGTCTGAAGCGACACAAAGTGTCGTCTCGGCGGCGGACGGAGCACTCGAGAATGTGCTTCGGGTGTTCAATGCGATTGTGCCCGACTTTACAATTTTCAATCGGGCATCAGCATTTGTTGAAAACAGGTTTGACGTCCCGTTCAATGACGTGGTGGTTCCGGCGATAGTAGCGTTCTTCGGATTCCTGATCCCATGTATTCTGATTGCAGGGACTCTGCTGAAGTTCCGAGAACTGGAGGCGAAATGAGTACGGCAAGTTCGCGTCAGCGAAAAATTGGTTATGGCATTGGC
>JALRDR010000725.1 GCA_023262145.1 Planctomycetaceae bacterium
GTGCATCAACACCAGCCTTCTGCATCACAACAACCACTGTCGCAGCATTCTCACCCCAGGTCCGCTGCGGTACTATGCTCAGCTCGAGACACCGTCTCTTCCGATCACGTCTGCAGCAGTGGTTCGTTCAGAAAGCACCGACCATGTCACTTTGCACTCGCGACTGCCAGCACCGAATCTCATTCGCCATCGCGGTCCTCTGCACAGCGATAACCGTTGCACAGAACAGTCTCGCCCAGCAACCACCTCTGCTGTCACACGCTCCACAACGTCCACTACCCCGGCCACATCAGCACGAACTGACACAAGGTCCGTCATACTTCGTCGACAGCAGCCACGGATCTGATGACAGTCCGGGCTCCATTGACCAGCCCTGGCGGACACTGCGGCATTCCGTTCGTCAGCTGCGTCCCGGCGACACGCTCTATCTGCGTCAGGGAACCTACTACGAACATGTTGCTCTGACGCAGTCCGGCACTGAGGGGGCTCCGATCGTCATCTCAGCCTATCCTGGTGAACTGCCCATCCTCGACGGCGGACTGCAGCAGTTTCTCGACGACCCTGCCGGCAGCTGGGAGCCATCTGCTGACGGTGCCGAACTGGAATTCGTCTCCACTCGCTCATTTCCCGAGGCCGATGCCCGCCGCACTCCCAATCACTTTCTGCCCGGCTCATGGGAACCGATGTGGGGAATTGAAGACCAGCGCCCACTCGCACTTGGCAATTTCGCTGATTCCCTGATCCCGCTGCACGGCTACCGCACACTCGACGACCTGCGTTCCACCAATGAGTACCAGCCAGAGGATGGGAAGACCGGTACTCTGTTCTGTGGGCCGGGTCTGTGGTTCAACCGCGAGACTCAGCGAATCCACATTCGCCTCGCACACAATCAATTGCCCGGCCTTGGCGAACGTGCCTATCAGGGTGAGACGGACCCTCGACGCCTGCCACTGATCATCGCCGTGGGATTCGGACAGGAACTGATTCGCTGCACGGGAATCCGACACGTGCGACTGCAGGGACTCGTGCTGCGGGGCGGAACCGGCAGTCCAATGATCAGTATCTATGGCTCACAGGGAATCGAGCTCGATCATCTGACTGTCTACGGTGGATCTCCCGCCCTGCTCATTAACGCCTCGCAGCAGATCAACGTCGCTCACTGCGCTTTCCGCGGACTGGCCGCACCATGGACCGGTCGCGCTCACATGAAGTACCACGGCACGGCCTCCTATCAGGTCGTACTGCAGGATGATCAGCCCCGCAACGAAGACGTCTCCCTCTCATGGTGCGAATTCACCGATGACCATGACTTCGCCTATCTGCGTTTCGTCAGAAACCTCGACTTCCACCATAACTTCGTGGATAACTTCAACGACGATGGCCTGGAGTGCGGAGCCAAGCTGCGCTGGCATTCCTTTCAGATTCACCACAACCACATCGGGGCCTGCCTGGGCGTCTTCCAGCAACATGAAATTGACAAGGATGAATCGCCGGAAACACACGACGAAAACAGTGGGCTTTTCGTCTACCGAAATGTCTTCGATCAGCGGGCCGGGGTTTATTATCAGCTGCCCCGAGAACCCGATCCCAGTGGCAGCTTCCTGCACAGTGAAGGGCACCTGATCAGTGACCATGGCAGCCCCATCTTTCCGGTCATGCGCGTTTACCAGAACACGCTTCTGCGGCGGGAAAAGGTCTTCCGTGACTACTTCCTGTTTGGTCTTGGCGCGGTCGGCATGCGTAACACCGAACGGGATGTGTTCAACAATCTGTTCGTACAGACCACGGCAACACCCGGGGATGTGATTCTGGGCAAGGAAGGGTTCCCGCTGCGTGAAGGAGGTAATCTGCTCTGGGGTGCCACCGCTGCATCCGACACAGCCCACCCCTTCACCCGACTGCAGAAATCGCCGCTGTTTGCAGCAAGTAAGCAATTCTACCCGGCGGGCTGGAGTGCAGATGACCTCATTGGTGATCCCCGATTTCAAGCGTTCAGCCCGGACCACGGGCAACCTTCTGACCTGCGGCTGACTGCGGATAGTCCGGCCGTGAATGCGGGAATCGCACTTCCGGACGCCTGGCCGGATCCACTCAGATCAGCCGACGCCGGACGCCCCGACATCGGGGCGTTCCCGCTCAACAGTGATGCATGGGCCGTCGGAGTCGACGGACGAATGTCGGTATTCGGGAGTATTTCGGACTAGTAACGCTGATCGAGATTCCGCCGTGTCAGTCGCGTAATGCCCCGCAGCGGCATTCGCCACAATGCGCGGCCACATGATGCAGATCGACCCGCAAACTCCGCATGGTGGCTGTGCGCAAGCCTTGCCGGAGACTTTTTTCCTGCGGCATTCCATGCCGTGCAATTGTGACCAGCGCCACGCGGTGACCAGCGCCACGCGTTTCCGATCAGCCTCCCGGGGACGCAGTACTCGGAAGTTCATTGGTCGCCGGAACAAAATTCTTTGGCGCAATCGCCGCCTGAGGATCATCTGTGCCGTTAAAGTATCGCAGCACGGTTGGTGTATCTTCGCGGCTGACCACGACACTCAGCGTCCGGTCCGCCTTCCTGAAGATACTGCCCCAGCTGTAATAGTGCACATCAGCTATCGACCCCCT
>JALRDR010000732.1 GCA_023262145.1 Planctomycetaceae bacterium
AGCAGTCCGAGAAGTTCCGGCAGCTGCCCGATTACGGCCCCGATCTCGGTAAGATCATCCAGTTCCTCGCCATTGTCGATGAGCGGCTTGGCCTCGAGCGCCAGCTGCTCGAACTGCAAGGCAACACAGCGGCCCTGCGCGCGCTCGACCTTGCCCAGCTCGATGAGAGCAACCGGGCGTTGCAGGAGCAGATCTGGGCGCTGCAGGACCAGCAAAAGGCGGCTAACGAGGCCGCTGCTGCTGCTGAGAAGCTGCGTTCGGCCTGGACGCAGATCACCGACGGCCTGTTCGCGGAAGTTGCCCGGATCCGTGGCAGCATGGATGGCGGCACCAAGACCTACGCTCAGGCGCTCTCCGAGTTCAACGCGGCAATGGGAGCAATCTGTCCGGATTCCTTTTCGGTGGATACCGTGGACTGCTCAAAATACATCAGGCCGATGATCCGCAGGTAGTAGGTGGCTGCGATCACCGCATTGACCGCAAGGATAACTGCGAGGGTACGACTGAGTTCTGTGTTTTCCTTCCATGCCGCAAAGAACAGATTCAGCTTGCCGAAGAAACCACCGGTGGGCGGCAGACCACCCATGCCGAAGAGACAGACGGTCATGGCAAGTGCCTGGGCCGGGCGTATCTGGCTTAACCCATGCAGATCCTCCAGTGCACGGAGTGGACGCAGTTTTGTACCGGCACTGCTGAGAGCAGCAAAGATGCCGATGGACATGATTCCGTAAACCGGCAGATAAAACAGGACTGCCGCCAGTCCGGTTGATGCTGATGCTCCCGGAGCAGCGCCACCACTCACGGCAAGGCCAACCAGCATGTAGCCACCATGGGAGATACTTGACCACGCCAGCAGACGCAGCACGCTCTTTTGTCGGAGCGCCATCATGTTGCCAACCGTCATGGTGATGATCGACATTACTGCCAGCAGCCAGCGGAGTGCAGAGGTGGGAATCCAGTCACCCGGCTGCAGACTTCCATAGCAGGCCGGGAAAATCTGCAGCAGTGCCACAACCCCCACAACCTTCGGGATGAATGACAGCATCGCAGCAGCAGATGGCGTGGTTCCCTGGAACACGTCCGGAGCGTAAAAGTGAAACGGTACGGCGGTGAGGCGAAAGCTGATTCCGCACAGGATCAGCACCAGAGCCACTGTCAGCATCTGATGCCCATTGGCGGCACCAGTCAACGCCGCAGTCTGCGTGATTGCAGCAAGGTTTGTGGAACCCGCCAGTCCATACACCCAGGCGAGCCCGAAAAGAACAAGGGCCGAGGAGAAGATGCTGAGCAGAAAGTACTTGATCGTGACTTCACGAGATTGCCAGTCGTCGCGGCCAAGATAAAGCAGCAGATATGTCGGGATACTGACCAGTTCCAGTCCGAGGAAAACTCCGATCAGGTCATTGGCCACGCTGACGAGATTCACACCGGCGAGTACAGCCAGCAGGCAGGCAAAGACTTCAGCGGCGATGGAATCTTCCGTCTGGTCCCACAGCAGCAGGGCCAGCAGTGCACCTGTGCTGAGCGTAACACCTCGCACATACCAGGCAAGTGCGTCAATTTCGAACGGGCCGACTGCTCCATCCGTGAGCGGTGATTTGATCCATGCATAGACGGCACAACCGATGGACAGCAGGGTCAGAATACCCCAGCGATGTCGCAGTCCGGGTGAAGCCTGCCCCGTTTCTGTCACCAGAAACGGGGCGGTGAGAAACATGATACAGACCGTGGCGATCAGAATGATCTCAGGAATGATCAGTCCGGCAGCCTGGTTGAGTTGATCGAATGCGGGCACAGCTCAGTCTCGACAAGAAGGACTCGAATACTCAGTACCGAGTAAGGATGATTCAATTCAGGGTGGCAACAGACGGTTCCGCTTCCGGATCAGCCTGAAGTTCGAGGGAGTTACCGTCGTTGCGATTCTCGGCCGCATCACTGATCGACCGGACGATCGGGTTCAGGTCGGGCTGGATCAGTTCCACCAGCGGTCCGGGGCGAATACCAATCCACAGACAAAGGACAGCAAGCGGTGCAAGAGCCACAAACTCGCGTCCATTCATGTCACGCACAGGAGGATCACCGGCGTGCGGTGCTGGTACACGCAGTTCACCAAAGAAGACCAGCCGTACTGCATTCAGCAGGTACCAGGCACCCAGGATCACGCCGGTCGTGCCCAGTGCCGAATACAGCGGGTTTACTCGGAACATGCCTGCCAGTGACAGGAACTCACCGACAAAGCCGTTCAGCCCCGGAAGGCCGATGCTGGCCATGGAGATGAACACCATCGCCACTGCAGTTCTGGGCAGAGCGTGTGCAAGTCCGCTCAGATCAGCCATCTCACGAGTGTGATACCGCTCGTAAATCATCCCGACAATGATGAACAGAGCGCCGGTGGAAAGTCCGTGGTTGATCATCTGCAGGACACTGCCGGTCAATCCCTCCTGGTTCAGAGCAAACAACCCCAGCATGCAGAAGCCGAGGTGTGCGACGGAGCTGTAGGCCACCAGCTTCTTGATATCGGTCTGAGCGAGTGCACAGAGCGAACCGTAGATGACACCGATGACCGACAGCAAACCAATGAGCGGCAGACCGACCTGCAGGCAGGCATCCGGAAACATGGGCAGACAAAGTCGCAGGAAGCCGTAGCTGCCAAGCTTCAGGAGCACACCGGCCAGGACAACACTGCCGGCCGTCGGGGCTTCAACGTGAGCAAGCGGCAACCAGGTGTGGAATGGGAATACGGGAACCTTGATCAGAAAGCCCGCAGAAACAACCAGGAACAGCGTTGCCTGCAGTTCTGTCGGCAACGGATGCTGTGACAGCCACGCCGAAAGAGCTGGCAGTGATGTAGGGTTGGTGAGCCCGCCGGCAGATGCATACTGCATCAGATAAATCAGACCGGACAGAGTCACAAGGCTGCCAGCAAGTGTGTACAGAAAGAACTTTACGGCTGCCCAGCGGCGCTGCTGACCACCCCAGACTGCGATCAGGAAGAACAATGGAATCAATGTCATCTCGAAAAAGACGTAGAAGAGCACAAGGTCAAAGGCACAGAAGACACCGACAAGGCCTGTTTCCAGCAGCAACAGAGCAGCATAGAACTCTGCGGCGCGAACTCGGATGGCTTCCCATGAAATCAGAATTGCAGAAACTGTCAGAAGTCCGGTCAGAGCAATCATTGCAACGCTGATGCCATCGAGTCCGAAGTACATCTGCAACTGCATGTCACCTGATTCCAGCCAGGGGCGAATGAACTCCACTCGCGGGCGGATCAGGGAATCTGCAGACTGAGTGGTAACCAGCTTTTCCAGTTCCAGTTCTTCTGCTTTCACTGTACGAGAGTAGTAACCGGAGAGCAGAAAGACGGAAAACAGGAACGTGGCAAACGCACCGATCAGCGCTGTCCAGCGAGCGTTTCCGGTGGACAGTGATGATCGAAAGAGCATCAGCAGAACTGCAGTCACTGCCGGAAGTGCGAGCACGAGGAAAAGAAGTGTTTGCATACGATTGAAACCGATGTGTGATGGTGACAACAACAGATGTCAGCAATGAACGCTGCTTACTAACCGAACCATCAGAACAGACTGAGTGCGACAACAACGGCAGCGACTGCCCCGAACCACATGACCCCCGCGTAGGACGTCACAACACCACCCTGAAAGTTCTTCAGCAGTCCGCTCACTGAGGCCGGGACTGTTGCCAGAGAATCAATCAGACAATCAATAACCGCTCGATCAAAGAAGACGCAGATACGTCCAAAGATCTTCAGCGGAGCAACAACAATCCCGTACAGAATCTCATCAAGGAAAAACTTCTTCTGCGACAGCAGGTAGAACGGTGCCAGCATTCCGGCGATCCTGGCTGGGACTGCCGGAGAGACAACATAGAATGACCAGGCCAGCGTGATCCCGGCGATGGCGATCACTGCACTCATGACCATCACGTCCAGATGGAAATGTGCCTCGTAGGGTTTGAGCCCGACTGTCCGTTGCAGGTATGTCTGAAACTGGTGAGTTGGTCCGACTGCGAGGCCGATCAGAGCTGCACAGACTGCCAGAATTCTCAACGGCCAGGCCATAATGGGTGTTGCCTCGTGGGGATGGTGACCAGCTTCAACTGGAAACCGTTCCTCACCCCAGAACGTCATAAAGTAAGCTCGGAATGTGTAGAAGGCTGTCAGTAATGCTGTGACAGTTGCCACGATCCGGATGATGCGGAAGATGCTCTGATAATTGCCGGTGCTCGATGCTGTCCCAAGGACTGCAAGAATCTCGTCCTTGCTCCAGAACCCGGCCAGCAGTGGCACTCCGGCCAGTGCCGCAGCCCCGACAAGAAATGTCCAGTGAGTGATTGGCAATGCTTTTCGCAGTCCACTGAAGTAGCGCATGTCGATGACGTCACCCATGGCATGCATCACACTGCCTGCCGCCAGGAACAGCAGGGCCTTGAAGTAGGCATGAGTGAAGAGGTGGAACATCCCGGCAGTAACTGCGGGTGTTGTCACTTCAGCACCGGCAGCACCGCAGCCCAGGGCCATGAACATGAATCCCAGCTGACTGACCGTGGAGTAAGCGAGGACCCGCTTCAGATCGGTCTGCGTCAGAGCGATCAGTGCTGCGATCAGGGAGGTAATCGCACCCGTCGCTGAAACCAGCACCTGCACATCCGGGGCGAACATAAACAATGGTGTGCAGCGAGCAACCAGATAGATTCCCGCGGTGACCATGGTTGCGGCGTGAATCAGAGCACTGACGGGCGTCGGACCTTCCATTGCATCCGGCAGCCAGACCTGCAGGGGAAACTGTGCAGACTTACCCATTGCACCCAGGAACAGACAAAAACAGATCAGCGGGAGCAGTGTTTCATCCGCTGCCGCAAGGTCTGCAATCATGCCGGGATTACCAAGGACATCTGAAAAGCTTACAGAACCAAATCTGGTGAGAATCAGAAAGATGGCCATGATCAGTCCGAAGTCACCAATTCGATTGACTACGAATGCCTTGCGTGATGCCGCCGCTGCAGACGGCTTATGAAACCAGAATCCGATCAGCAGGTAACTGCAGAGGCCGACCATCTCCCAGAAGAAGAACAGCAGCACAAAGTTGTTTGCCATGACCAGCATGCACATGGAAAACACGAACCCGGAAACCGCGGCGAAAAAACGCGGATAGCCACCATCGCCATGCATGTATCCGGAGCCGAACAGGGCAACCAGCAGGCTGACTCCGGTGACCATTGCCAGCATGATCGCGGAGATGCTGTCGACTCGCAGATCGAAGCCGACACTCATTTGCCCAAGCTCAAGCCATGTTGGCCCGACCACGATCAACTCAGGCGATGCTGCCGTACTCCTTGAACTCGACTGTATATCCACTGCAGCTATCGCTGGTAGCTCCTGCTGATCGGCAGCCTGACCGTCGCCAGCGACAGGTTCGCCTGATTCGTCCGGTGCAGACGATGCCGCCGGGGGAATGACATCAAGAGCGTTCGGGTCTGCGGCAGTGGGCAGGGCCAGCAGAACCAGCAGAGAACAGATAAAGGACACCGCCAGAGCAGACCAGCAGGGCAGATGACTTCTGCAACGGAGCAGTTTCGGTCCGAATACCGCTGTGACAATCGCGGAAACAAGCGGAGCTCCCGGAATCAGTATCAGCAGCAGCAACAGCAGATCGGGAGGCAGCATTGATGAAATGGTTTCAGACATTGTCGGCGGTTCCAGCCCCGGCTGGCGGGGAAAACACGGAAACAGATTTTCAGATCAGGTCAGAACTCAGAACCACCGTTGCAGGAGGCGGTGTCGATTGCTGTTACTTTCGGGGTTTGTTTCTGCGAGGTAATTCTGCTGGCTCAGCACCAGCCGGCGTCAGCTTCGGGATTTCACCGTATGACGATGCGGCCACAGCCGCCGGGGCATCAATCGGTGCCAGTGCCACGTCTGCTTCGCGGAGTTCTGTCCAGAGCCGAACATCAAGCGAACGAGCACTTCTGTAGAGTGCAAGCACAAGCGCCAGAGCAAGTCCGGCTTCACAGGCGGCAATCGTAAGCAGAAAGATCGTGAAGGCCTGACCTTCGTTGTTGTTCTGCAGTTTTCCAAACGTCACAAGGCTGAGCGAGACGCCATGCAGCATCAGCTCGCCACAAAGAATCAGCAGGATGAGATTGCGGCGAGTGAGGAAACCGATAGCGCCAATCGCAAACAACGCTGCTCCCACAACAAGTGTGCGCAGGTCTTCTGCAGGGATCCGGACCAGTCCGTCTGCCGCATCAAGCATGGGTGAAACTTCCATCAGAGAGCTCCCTCTTCACGACGGGGAGCAATTGCGATTGCGCCGATACAGGCAATCAGCAGAATTGTTCCGGCCAGTTCAACGGCAAACAGATAGTCACCGAAGAGAGACCGTCCGAGACCTTTCATGCTGCCGACCGGATGGCTGACAGTTGCTCGGCTGAGCAGATTTACGACTGGTTCCGGCTTGTTTGCCTCTGCAGCAGCAGCGGCGGCAGCCTCCTGTGCCAGCAACTCATCCACGGGAGCTATCCGCATGGAAGCGCCACCTCCGGGAGCCGTTCCGGCAGCATCTTCACCGGCAGTTGCTGCCCCTGCCAGGCGAAGCGAATCGTCGACCGGCGGGACGGTTGAGATTTCCGGGGGTGCCATGCTGACAAGTACAGAAACCGTGCCGAGCAGAACGAATGACGCCAGCACTGTCGGAGCAGCTCGTCCGGCCGTCTGATCGTAGCCTGCGGCACCCGATTGCTGTGCCAGCATAATGACAAAGAGAAACGTCACGATTACAGCGCCGGCATACACGATAACGGTTGCCGCCGCCAGAAATGGAGCATTCTGCAGCATAAACAGGCCGCATGTGCTGAGCGTGGCAAGTGCAAAGAACAGTGCCGCATAGACCGGGTTGCGAGCAGTGATCATGAGTGTCGCACAGACCAGTGCGATGATGGAAAACGCCCAGAACATGACTTCCTCGCTGACGTCGGCGTACACAGCATTGAATGATAACAGCAGTCCTGCCACGCCGGTCAGAGTGAGCACCAGGCCAGGAATAACACCCCGTGAGGGGGTTACCTTTCTGCCGGGCATCATCCAGAGAATTCCAAAAATCCATAACGCCATGCTGACGATGGCAACGCTGTTGTTCTGCAGCAGTGCAGTGAGTTGTTCGGAGCCGCTCATCGCTGTCCCTCCCGTCCGGTGGTTCGGATCACGCCGGATGACTCGGCTTTGGCCGAACGGTCGGATGTCGGTACGGAAGTCGCTGGTCCCAGAGCGGGCAGTTCCTGGAATTCCGATGCAGGTCCCAGTACTCCACGGCCCGTTCGCACCGGATCGCGTGCGTCATTACGTGTCTGATCAAAGACACCAAGGAGTTTTTCGCGGTCGTAGAGCAGATCTTCGCGGCTTTCCCCGGTGAGGTCGTAAATATGAGTCAGCTCAATTGCGTCAACCGGACAAGCCTCTTCACACATGCCGCAGTAGATGCAGCGCAGTTCATCCAGCTCAAAGGACTGCGGGAACTTATCGCGGTCCGGCCATTCCGGTGGAGCAGCCTGGCCAACGATGGAGATGCAGTTTGCAGGACAGGCCGTGGCGCACATCATGCAGGCGACACATTTGACGCGATCCTGTTCGTCACGATTCAGTCGATGCACGCCCCGGTAGTGCAGGGGCAGTTCCGGTTTGACTTCCGGGTACTGCTGAGTCACGGTCCTGCGTGCCGTAACGTGTCGCAAAGTAGTCTTCAGACCTTTCATGACCGCCGGGAGAAACGTTGTCTCCCAGAAGCCAAGCTCAGGCTCTTCCACCCAGCGAATATTCTTTTTCTTCGTTTCTGACATTTATGCAGATTCCGAAAACAGTTGATTTTTCCAGGAGCCACCTGCCTCAGTGTGCTCCGGCAACGATTCTGATCAGTGAGCACCGCCACCGGCCGGTGCCGCAGCATTCTGCTGCTGCACATAGCCAGGTCGAGACGC
>JALRDR010000738.1 GCA_023262145.1 Planctomycetaceae bacterium
GCAAATAAACTTCACATCGCGCGTCATGCCCTGTCAGGTTGATCCCGCACCACGTGTCGCACATGGCATCCGTAACGATCTCCAGACCGTCCAGCTTCCAGCCTGCGACTGTAACAGGCGCTCAGCGTTGCGCTGTCACTCCCGGCACGACCGGTACTGCGAATTCCGGGTTCTCAGGCACCGAAACTCGACATCGCTCCCACACTCACATGGCCAGCAGTCCAGGCGTCCACGTTCCTCTGATCCATGAAAAAAGTGCGTGAAATCTGACAAGGATGAGGACAACGCAGCCGCTGCGCGGCGACTTTCGGCGGGGGTGGCGGCGCAGGACTCATCCGAAAATTAATATCAACAGCCAGCCTTATGAGGTCGGATTTGCCATTAATCTGCAAACCCAGAAATCAAGTGTAATCGAACGTATTCGGAGTTGAGATGTGCAGAAAACAATCACTAGTATCTCGCGGATCCTGCGAACCTGTGGTTTTTGGTATTGGTAATTTTACGCTTGTTCCACGAGGAAACTCTGATGCAACGCATCGTTGGCCGTCGGTTGGGCTTCACTCTCATCGAACTTCTGGTGGTGATCGCAATCATCGCCATTCTGGTTGCTCTGCTTCTGCCAGCCGTGCAGCAGGCTCGCGAAGCGGCTCGCCGTACTCAGTGCAAGAACAATCTGAAGCAGCTGGGACTGGCGATGCACAACTATCATGACGTGTACAATCTGTTCCCGCACAATCAGGGACGGCTTGTGAATTCCTACTTGAATGGGGATACGCAGTGGCCAGAGTTTTCCTGGCTGTACATGTCGCTTCCGTATCTTGAGCAGGCGAACCTGTACAACGCGATTGCAACTGAGGCACCGATGCTTCCCGCATTCGATCGAAATGCAAACGCGGTTGGCCCCAATGGTGCTCTGCGCGCGACAGTGCTGTCGATGCTGCTTTGCCCATCCAATTCGATGCCGCAGATCCGTCCAGGTCAGACGAACGGTGGTTACCGCTGGAATGGAACTTCAAATGCCGCCGGTACAGACTATGTGGGCAACCTGGGTCACGTGTGGGCGGGCTGGAAGGACTGCGGTGCAGTACCTGACGCACTTGTGAATGATGCACTGCCGGGCACGAATTTTGGTACCCGCGGAACAAATCCCGGCACGCCATGGGTCAACGGCGAAGCGAAGGATGAGCAGGTCAATTATAACGGTGCGTTCCGCATGAACGGTTCGTGGGCAATTCGCGATATTGTTGACGGAACTTCAAATACGGTGGCCGTCTTTGAAAACATGCACTTCCGAGGTGGAAACGGGGTCACCTTCGACCACAACCAAAGTTCCTACACTGCGTGGATTTCACCGTTGGCTGCCACACACAACATGCGGAATCCGATCAACAACAGGAATCGCGCGTGGATGCAGGGTGCGAATGACCTGCGGTGTGAGGCTCCCAGCAGCCGCCACACCGGTGGTGTGCAGGTAGTTATGTGCGATGGTTCCGTGAGGTTTGTCAGTGAGAACATTGATCACGGTGTTCGCTACAAGATCTCCGTTCGCAATGACAACATGACGATCGGTGAATTCTGATCCGTGTTGTGAGTTGTGAAGTAAGTGAAATGCATCGATCCCCTGCAGCTGCTGCAGGGGATTTTTTTTCGTCATCCGCGAGCAACATCAGGACTTGAAGCGGCCACCTGGAATCGATCGTTTGTTCCGTGGTGACGCTCTGCAGATACCTGACGAGTCGCAGCGGGATCTGCACGAAGAATTCAGGGGATGACCGTCCGTCTCTCCATGCTGCCTGGCAATGCCACTGCTGCCCAGTAGTGTGCATGCAGCCTGAACCGCCGGAGCGGTGGCTGAGCATATCGAGGCAACGACCATCCGGTCTTCGGACAGGCGCGAGTGGAACACCTGCTGCGGTCACTTCGCAGCTGGCTGCAGTGCGAGCGAATCGACGACAAAGCGATCACCCTGGATTTCGCCGGCCACAGTTCCCTGGCGGATGGCGTTACAGAAGCCATGATCCCCGTGAGCATCCCCGTGATCATCGATGCCCGTCCCGGACACCCAGTATGTCCTGCCGCCGAATCTCACGGCGAGATCACAGCCCGATCCGGACATCCCCAGCTGACACTGACCGCAGGAGATCTCCATCGGGACTCCGGCTTTCAGCTGCGCGGCACTGAGTTCTGCTGATTTCTGCTGCGGGCCATTGAGGGCAAAGATGACACATCCGAGCAGAAATGTTGCGATGAGAATCTTGCGGAGCTGATTCATGCCTGATCCTTGTTGAATGAATTCCAGGGCGAACGATGCAATAACCGACTGTAAACGCTCCCCCACAGGCACTCAAGGATTCCCTGAGCACACGCGGTCTGCTTACTGCGGCCCGAGATGGAAACCACGATAATCCCATTGAAAGGGTCAGATTCGCTGCGTTGAGTAACGCAGCTCCACCTGCCCGAAAAGACGGATCGCTTCAACGTGCTGAAGCCTCCTTCGATGACCACCTCCATGACCACCTTAGTCGCCTCATCACCTTGCGGATGAACACAGCTCGGCTCCACGCACGCCGTATGATTGCTCCGGAGGACTGCAGCATACTGCACTGAAAGCTGAAAGATGAGTGACTTCCGCATTCAGACCTGTCACAATTTCCGCAGCAGCTGGAACGAAGTTCCATAGCAACTGACAAACACGGTCAGAACAGTCACGGGACATCATACAGCGCCCCCGGGATCTACAGATGGCTGGAAATTCCCGCACCCGCTCCACAGCACTCGCCACTTGTCTTGCCCTGCTAACCTGCGCGCTGTTGTCCTGCCTGCGGGCAAATGCCGACGACGAACTGCAGACCACTCTTTCGTGGACGTTTTCGGAACAGTTACATGCTGATCCGACTGACCATAACCCCATGACCGATCCGGCTGGCGATCCCGTCTGGCATCTGCTCCGCACAACCAGCCATTCCGAACCGGTGGAATCGCGGCACTGGGTGCACGACGGTCAGTACGTGCCGCTGCAGAAATCCGGCACGGGGTTGTTCAGTTCGCCGGTGGACGGCTGGGCGTTCCGGCTTGATCCGCCACTGGCACCACTCGTCGGTCTGGTGCGGGCCGAATACGATGTCGGACTCCGTTTTCAGCCGGGCGATGTCCTCATCGCTCCGGGACCGGAATCTGCCGTTGTGATCGGCTGGTGCAGTCCGGTTTCGGGAACCCTTGAGGCAGCGGGCGTCTTCGAGCACGCTCAGAACTGCTGCGGCGTCAATTCCCGAATTGGCTGGTCAGTGGAACATGGTTCCCGCCCCGCTACGCAGACATCCGCACCGATCGCAGTGCTGGCGTCCGGATCAGCCGAATTTGGCAATGCTGATCAGAGCGGTCGCTTCCAGATCCAGGATCTCTCCATTCGCGCCGGCGAGTTTCTCTATTTCATTGTCGACGCACTCGCTGACGGCACAGCGACTCCTCACCATGGCGATGCCACACGATTCGACGTCACGGTCATCGTTCATGATGCTGTGCGGCCCCTGCCCCCGAGATACGAAACGGAGATCCGACCGATCCTTGCTCGCTCCTGTGTTGAATGCCACGGCGAGGAAACGCGAGAATCCCGGTTATCCCTGCACACCGTCTCGGAGATTCTGCGTGGCGGCGAAAACGGCTCGGCTGCTCGCCCCGGAGACCCACAGCACAGCCTGCTGGTTGACCTGATCGCCAATGGCCAGATGCCCCCCGCAGGCCATGAACCGGTGACCGCAGATGAACTGGAGACAATTCGCCGCTGGATTCGGGCTGGGTTGCCGGCTGATGAACAGATTGTGGATCTGGCACCGCGATCGCTGATCACAGCAGCTGACCGCAGCTTTCGCAATTTCCAGTCACCTCAGCAGCCTCCCATTCCGACAGTCCGCGCAATCGATCGCGCGGAAACTCCTGTTGACTCATTTCTGCTGCAGCAACTGGAGAGTCGGGGACTGACCTATTCGCCCGACGCCGGTCGCAGCACACTGATCCGCAGAGCGTACTTTGACCTGATCGGACTGCCACCGGATGAATCCGCAGTGACAGCCTTCGAACGGGATCCACGTCCCGACGCCTGGGAACGTCTGATTGACGAACTCCTGCAGTCGCCTCATTATGGTGAACGCTGGGGCCGTCACTGGCTGGACGCCGCAGGATATGTCGATGGTAAACTGGATAATGATCTGGGCACCATGTATCCCAGCGAAGGCATCTGGCGTTACCGCGACTATGTGATTCGTGCGTTCAACGAAGACCTGCCCTATCATCAGTTTCTGACGCAGCAACTGGCCGGCGATGAACTGGTCGACTGGAGAAATCTTGAGACATGGGATGATCGCACACGTTCATTGCTGACCGCTACCGGCTTTCTTCGTACTGTCGATGACCATACCGATTTCCCTCAATACGGGATTGAGAAGCGTTACGAGGTCATCAATGAAACGCTGGACATGTTCTCCACTGCAGTCCTTGGCCTCACCTTCGAGTGCTGCCGCTGTCATAATCACAAGTACGACCCGATTCCGCAGCGTGATTACTACCGCCTGCTGGCATGCTTTGAGCCAGCCTTCAATCCCCACGCATGGAAGCCTCCGAAAGAACGAATTCTGAACACGGTCTCGCCCGCTGAGAGAGCTCGGATCGATGAGCACAACGCGGAACTCGATCGCCGCATTAGTGCACTCAACGAATCTGAACAGTCGCTGCGGGACCAGGTTCGCATGCGAATCATTGCAGGCCGACTTGATCCGATTCCGCAACCGCTCCAGGAAAAGCTCCGCCAGCTGCTCAGTCTTCCCGCCGACCGTCAGACTCCCGAGCAGCAGCAGCTTTACGCAGACAACCAGCAGCTGCTCAATGTGACCGCTGCAGAAATTGACACGGCATTGACGGAGCAGGAGCAAACAGCCCTGCAGTCCGGCATCGATCAACGTGCCCTGCTGACGGCAACAAAGCAGAGCTACGGCGTGATTCAGGCCCTGTGGGATGTCGCTCCGCCGCCCGTCTCTCGCATTCATCGCCGCGGCAATGTGAACGCTCCGGGCATCGTTGTCGAACCCGGATTTCCGGAAGTGCTTCAGCAGGCACAATCAATGCCCCCGGCAGCTGCTCAGAAGCCCGCTGGTGAAACCAGCGGTCGCCGCCTGCGACTTGCCCAGTGGCTGACACAACCGGACCATCCGCTTACAGCGCGTGTCATCGTGAACCGGGTCTGGCATCATCATTTTGGGCGGGGACTTGTGGAGACCCTCGGAAATTTTGGGCGATCCGGAAGCCTCGCATCACATCCGGATCTGCTCGACTGGCTGGCAGTGGATTTCATTGAACACGGCTGGAGCCTGAAGCATCTGCATCGTCGGATCATGCACTCAACAGCCTTCCGACAGTCATCCCGCACTGCATCTTTCGCGGAGTCCCCGGCTGCCAGCCTGGCGTTGCAGACGGACCCTGACAATGTGCTGCTGTGGAAAATGAACCTGCGCCGGCTGGAGGCAGAAACTGCCCGCGATGCAATTCTTTGCGTATCCGGCTCCCTCGATCGTACCGCAGGGGGACCTCCCGTGGCGATCTCCAATCCGGCGGATGGACTGTCACAACCGCAGGCAGACGCCAGTCCGACCAGTCCGTTTCGCCGCAGTATTTATCTGTTTGCACGGCGAGTCTATCCGCTGAAGTTCCTTGAAATCTTTGACGCCCCCATCATGCCGGTGAACTGCACACAGCGTACCAGCTCTGCAACCGTGCTGCAGTCGCTCGCGTTGCTCAACAGCGAGTTCCTGTTTGCTCAGTCGGAACGGATGGCGCTACGAATCTGCGCGGCTGAAGCCGGGGTTGACGAGCAGATTCGGTACGCATTTCTGCTTGCATTCGCACGTTCACCCGAATCAACTGAACTGTCGCAGGCGCAGGAGTTCCTCACGACGCAGACGACCGGATACACAACCGACGCAACCCCGGCTGACAAGGCACAACGGCTGGCACTCGCTGATTTCTGCCACATGCTGCTGTCATCGAATGAGTTTCTTTATGTGGAATGAATCGCTGCTGTCCGCAACCCGACGAGCTCTTCTGCAATCACTCGGTGGCGGCTTCGGAACGCTGGCACTCGCCGGCATTCTGCAGCAGCAGTCACTGCTGGCGGCGGAGCATTCAGAGCCGGACCAGCTTCCGCGAAATCCGCTCCAGCCGCATTCCGGCCACCATCCCGGCCGTGCTCGAGCAGTGATTCAGCTGTGTCAGAACGGCGGACCGTCACAGATGGATCTGTTCGACCACAAACCCGAACTCTCGCGTCGCCACGGTCAGCCGCACCCGCAGGAGGTGGAGACCTTTCAGCTCGGCAATCGCAATGTACTGATGGGGACCCCCTTTCGCTTCTCGAAATACGGCGAAAGCGGCATGGAGTTCTCCGAGCTGATTCCACAGCTCGGCTCGGTCGCTGACGACCTCTGCCTGATCCGCTCAATGTACACTGAGAACAACAATCATCCTTTCGCCCTGAACATGTTGCAGACCGGCAAGACCTTCAGCGGCCGTCCTGCCATCGGATCGTGGATCGGCTATGCCCTCGGCACAGAGAACCAGGACCTTCCCGCCTACGTCGTGCTCCGCGATCCCGCCGGTTACAACACCTCCGGAAAGATGGTCTGGGCCAGTGGCTGGCTCCCGGCTGTCTATCAGGG
>JALRDR010000810.1 GCA_023262145.1 Planctomycetaceae bacterium
GCCTGCAGCACTGCTGTGAGCGGAGGGTTACCATACTCACACCCGAGTCTCCCGCTGAGCATGGTTGCCAGCTGTCACTGGAGATCCACGCAGATGACATCGCAGGCAGACATGTGTACAACCGACTTCTGCAGGTCGGAATTCACACCGACTGGCGCGAACCGAATGTCATCCGAGCCGCACCGGTGCCGCTCTACAACACATTCAATGAAATCGCCCACTTCGCTCAGTGCCTCGCGCGGACACTTCAGCGTTAAGCCGCGGACAGCCCGCAGTCTCCGCAAGATCGTGAGCTACGCTGTTTCACTGCGAATCTGAGCGACCTGACTGCCTGTGCTTGTTCAGCCGGTACTTGTTCAGTTGGCTGCTGCGCTGTCTCCCCCGGTTTCTGTGGTCATCCCACAAGCAATCCCACCAGGACATTCAGAAATCGTCAGCCTGGCGTCACTGGAAAAACACGATCGCTATGAGGACCAATAACCCGCCCCCGATGAGTACCGTCGCAGGCCAGTCCAGCGTCTTGTGATCCGCATAGCCTTCCGGAAGTGCTATCATTCCCAACCCAACCAGAATGTTGAGCCATGGGACAAGAAGGCCCAGCAACCACAAGCCGCTGTAACCAAGATTATGCAGACGCCTGGCACCCACAAACAAATGTGCAATCAGCCCGCCGAGCATTACCACTAAACAAAACCAAAATAAACACAACCAAAACAAATGCCTTGTCACTAAGGATGGCCCACGTGGCGACCAAATGCTAACAACAACACCTAACGACATACACTGCACAAATGCGATCAGAATCGAATATCCAGCATACGGTGCCCGTCGCAGGCCACCATAGCTCCTCAACTCTATCTCTGGAGCTGCCGCGAACTCCGGCACCGCAAAGGGATTCTGCTCACTCATCCTGAGATCCTTGTCCGCTGCCGATGTGAAACGTAAGAAGTAAACCGTTGTAGTCTTGCACAGTCCGTCATACAACCAACGCCAATTTTCCGTCCAGCTGCACAATGCCTGAATGACTCCATCAGCGTGGTTCCATCACAACCGATCCACGAAGAATTCAGTCGTTTCTTTCTCTGTCCGACCGACACTCCGCAATCAGCATTCTGCAAAACACCAATCGCCGCAGGCACGCCCGTGAATATCGAAATGAAGATTACGCAAGCAATTCTCTGCTGCTGCCTGCCGCTGATTCTGCCATATACCTCGCTCTGGGCGCAGGACAGCCAGAACGAACTCAGTGACGGAGTTCGGGAAACCGCCCTACTCGGCTGTGACACCGCGACTCTCCGAACAGATTGCAGCTCCCAGCCCAATATTCTCTGGATCACGGTGGAAGACATGAGCCCCACGCTGGGCTGCTACGACGATGAGTTCGCCCACACCCCCAACCTCGATGCTCTCGCAGAGCAAAGCATCGTCTACACAAACGCTTTTGCCGTCTCCCCTGTCTGTTCACCATCGCGTTCAACACTCATCACCGGCATGTACAATTCCACGATGGGAACCCAGCAGATGCGTTCTGCAAATCGGCTGCCCGCAGGCATCGTCGGCTTCCCCTCACGACTTCGCAACGCCGGCTACTTTACAACCAATAACGTGAAAACGGACTACAACTGCAGCGACGCAGCCCGACTTATCGAAGAGTCATGGGATGCCTCTTCAGCCACCGCTCATTGGCGAAATCGACCGCCGGAAAAGCCCTTCTTTGCTGTCTTCAACGACATGACCACGCATCAGTCACGGACCATGGTCTGGCCGTATGCCGCCTTTCAACAGCACATCCAGTCCCAGCTGTCAGTGCAGCAGATCAGCAACCCCGCAGATGTCCCCTTGCCGGCTTACTACCCCGACATCCCCCCCGTCCGCCGCACAGTCGCTCGGTACTACGACTGCGTTACTGTGATGGATCGCAACGTTGGCAAAATACTCGAACAACTGGAATCAGACGGACTGGCCGACAATACAATCGTGTTCTTTTATTCCGATCACGGATCCGGACTCCCCCGTCACAAGCGTTTGCTTTTTGATTCCGGCATGCGCGTCGCCTTGATGGTACGCTTCCCGGACAAGCTCCGGCACCTTGCACCGGCCGCACCCGGAACCACAACCGATCGACCGGTCAGCTTCGTTGACTTTGCTCCAACGGTGTTGAACCTCTGCGGTCAGCAAATCCCCGATTACATGCAGGGAATTCCCTTCCTCGGCCCCAATTCCAGTTCGGAACGCGCATTCGTCTACGGCACGCGAGACCGCGTTGACGAAGCCTTCGAACTGTCACGATCCGTCCGGGACAAGCGATTCCTGTACATCCGCAACTACATGCCGCACTTGTCCTGCAATCAACCCAGCGCCTTTTCTGATCTGGGCATCATCCGTCAGGAGATCACGCGTCTGGCCGATATGCGTCCCGGACTCACTGCTCCTCAGATGGCCTATGCCGGCCCGCGAAAACCGACCGAGGAATTCTATGACTGTGCGGCAGACCCGGAGAACATCACCAACCTGCTTGCTGCTCCGATGTCACCACAACACCAGCAGGCTCTGCACCGCCTGCGCGGTGCCTATCTGAAATTGCGCAGCGAGCATCGGGATGTCGCCGCATTCCCCGAATCCATGATGTTTGAGAAAGTCCGTGCCACCGGCCTGCCAGTGCATGACCTGCTGCTCCGGGACGCAGACACGACCAGACAACTTGAGGCAGCCTGGGCCGCTGCAGATCTGGTCGGCACGAAAAATCGAGATCGCCTGCGTGACCTGCTCAACAGCACCAACGATGCCGTTCGTTACTGGGCTCTGATCGGGATGCGAGCTGATTTCGCCACCGACCCGGAATTGCATCGCCTTGCCGCCAGCGTCCTGCAGGATCCCGCTGTCGATGTGCGACTTGAAGCTGCCTCATGGCTGGCTGAATTCTCCCCATCGTACCGGCAGTCCGCACTCGAGACACTGGCCAGCCACCTGGATCATGAACACTGGTGGACTGCCCTGCGGGCCTGCCGAGCAATCGAACTCGCTGGCCATCACGCCGCTTCATTGCTTCCACAGATGCAACGCCTGTATTCCGAGCATCGCCAGCAGCCCGGTGACCAGAGTCTGTTTCTTGCCTTTTCCGCAGGAGCCTTCCTGCAAAAACTAAAAGCCGACACGATCCCCTGGGACTTTACACCCGAGGCCACCGCAACATTCACCACACCGGTGCCACAGTAGCCACCAGTTTTCGGAACATGCAATTCGTGGCTCGCAACTCCCAGCAGCCACCGCAGGAACACTACTCCAACAGGCCTCGCGAACCAAACACAGCCACAACTATTGCTGCACCAGTTCGCTCCACGCCCAGCGGTACAGATTTCGGGAGTCCGTGTACCGCGCCTCGGATGCCGCCGAACCCAGCACGACCACAATCAGACGCCGACCGTCACGTTCCCCCGTGGACACAAGACACGCCCCGGCTTTTGTTGTTGTCCCCGTCTTCATCCCGTCGAATCCGTCGATTCCCAGCAGCTGATTTGTGTTCACCCACATCACGTTGCGTTCATAACCCGTCGATCCCGTCACCGTTGCTCCCCGCTGTCGCGTTGAAATGACTGTTCGCAGGAGTTCATTTCCAAGGATCCGCTGAGCCAGTCGACTCAGGTCCAGTGGAGTGGAAAGATGATTGTCTTCAGTGAGCCCATGCGGATTGACGTAATGCGTCCCGGTCATCCCCAGCCGCTTCGCCTCCGCATTCATTGCCTCCACAAACTGAATCAGGGAATCAGGTGCCTCGGATTCAATCGCTGCATCGCTCGGCGAGTCGTTCGCATCAGCCTTCATGCCTGCAATCAGACGTCCTCCAAAGTGCTCCGCCAGAGCAACACTCATATCATTCCCGGACGGCAGCATGAGCCCATACAAGGCTTCGTGTACTGTAAGTCGCTCTCCGCTACGGATCCCCGCAGTGGATCCCTGTGTCAGGTCAGCCCGCCGTGACATGGTGAGTGTCTCCTGCAGGATTTCCGGCGAACGATCAGCCAGCTGCGCCACGAGCCACGCCGTCATCATCTTCGTCGTACTGGCAATATCTCGCGGCACTTCAGAATTACTGCCTGCCAGTTCACGCCCGTCCGCCGCATCCACAATGGTCCATGCATCCGCTGAAACAAACGGTGCACCACTCAATGCATCCGCCGGCGACATTGTCAGCACCTGGGAATTCACCTCCTGTGGTGATGGCACCGCGGCTTCTGCAACCACCGGCCCCAGTACCTTCCAGATCTCAGCACCAACAACTCCGGTTTCCGCCAGCTTCTGTTCCCGCTGAAATCGTCGCACAGCTGCCGCCGTTGCCGGACCGAAATCTCCGTCCACGCTGAGCCCCGGGGACGGCTGCAGCCTCGCATTCAGAGTTCGCTGCAGATCCTCAACCTGCTCGCCAAAGGATCCCTCCTCCAGCACCAGCGCAGCGGCTGCCTCAGTCCCCTGCCGAGCACGGAAATAATGGTCGTATACCGCCCGGCCGATCCTGCCCATCAGCACATGCGCCGCATTGCCATCGCTCCACTGCTGATCCCTGTTGTTTGTGGTGAGCACACACACCGCGATGGTAGCCGACTTTGACATCATCAGGCCCGCATCACAACGACTCCTGCCGATAGCTCCCGTCTTGTGAGCAAACCGCACGTCGTCCGGCAGATTCTGAGCAAGCATGCCGCGGTCTTCGCAACTGAGCAGGTGCTCCAGCATCGCCGCACAGGACTCCGCACTCGCAATCGTCTGTTCATGGATCCCGCTGAACAGATTGACGATGTCCAGCGCCGTCGTGCTGCCCAGCCCGTACTGCTGACTTCGCTCCGGTGCAATCGATGTGTCGCCCCGATACACCTTCGCATGCAGCTGCGTTTCGGGATAACCCAGCGATGTCATCTCGCTGGTCGTGGCAGCCAGCCCCAGTCGATCCACAACCAGATTCGTGGCGGTGTTGTCCGAATAACGAATCATCAGCCGGATTGCATCGCGTACAGAAATTCGGGCACCCGCAGAAAAATGCGGAGTCAGAACACCCGAGCCCGGGACCTTGTCAGCCTCCTGCAGTTCCACCAGCGATTGCAGATCCAGCCTGCCCGCGTCCGCATACCGATAAGCCGTCACCAGCACCGGCAGCTTGATCAGACTGGCTGTTGGCTGCACCACAGCTTCTCGCCACGCGAACTGTTCACCAGTGCCCAGATTGCGGATAACAATCGCCACCTCACCATCGTGAGCCTCGATCATCGGACGCAGCCGGTCTCCCAGATCATCAGCAGCACACGTTGCCGTGCAGGCAACCTCGCAAATCAGAATCGCTGCGATTAACAAAAGTCGCCGCATCGCACCGCCAGTCAGATATCAGGTGAAGAATTCTCGCTAAAGCCTCGCGGCTCCTCCCGCAGATCACTGTCGCGTCAACAACAAAGCGACAGCAATTGCCGAAGGCAGCACTCGATTGCTGACCCGCAGTAAGCCCTGCCTGCGTATCGCCGCTCCAGCCGACAAACCTATTTGGAGAATGTCGTATAGGTCGGATATGCCTTGTACGGATCAGAATCGGCAGAGACCTTGAGCGTCGTTCCGGTCTGCACATCGTGCTGCATAATGGCTCCATCCTTTGCAAACAACAAATAACGATTGTCTGTCGAAATGGAAACATACCAGGCCATCGTCTCGGGGTTCAGCTCATCAAAGATCACCTCGTCGCTGATCGACGGCACGGATGCATCAAACCTGGCATATGCCATCACGCCGCCCTTGTACATGTTGTGATCCCGATCCACCCACTTCTGGTACGCAATCAGAGTCTCATCACGGGACAACGCGATCTTGTGAATGAACAGCTCATCCGGGCGCTGTATGCGGACAGTCTTCGCCTCGCCGCTTCCGCTCGGAACTGCCAGAAAACTCTTCCCGCCACGCTGCTGCAGAAACACGCGGCCGTCCGACAGATGCGGATTGATCCAGCCCCACGGCGCCAGTTTCCGCTCGGCACCAGGCATAGCATCCGATTCGCTCCACCACGGACCGGCATCCGGCACATTCATTCGATTGAAGCTGACCCGATTGTGCCCGTCGCGAGACCAGTACGGCTCGGTGTTGAAACTCTCCTGTCCGGCTATGATCTCATGCAGCCCGCTGCCGTCGGCATTCATCACGCAGACCGATGAACGCCACGTCTCACAACAAGGCCCGTTGGCCACGTGACGCCGGAAAAAGGTGAGCCGACTGCCGTCGGGACTGAAGTTCGGCTTGAAGTTCCACTGGCTGCTGTCAGTCAGATAGGTAATCTCTGATGTCCGGGTCTGCAGATCGAAGACCGTCCGCGCAATCTGCCAGCGTCCCTGCCGATCCGCCGTGGTGCAGACGTAAGTCACCTTGCCGGCCAGCGTAAGCACGATATCCTGAACGCCAGCATGCGTTCGCAGTTCCCGACAAACAGATGTGTACCCGTCCTTCCGGAAGCTGATCACATCAAAGGCCGACGGATCCGCTAAAGCGACTGCGTCCGAATCAGAAACGATGTCCCGTGCCGGCCTTCCCTGTAGAGAATCCACGCTTACGGCCGCTGTCGTCAGGTCGGAAAAGTGATAGCGACCCTCTCCGTCTGTCGTTGTTACCCGTCCGGAATTACGCAGCGAAACAGTGACGCCCGACAGTGCCACGCCATGGCTGCCATCCAGCACATGACCGGAAAGATCCCCTGCGTGGACAGTGCCGAAGACCGCCAGCAACAGAATTAACATGATCGCTCGCATGAGTCGCCCTGTTCGCAAGACACCGAACCGGCGGCGAGCCATACGCAGCCGGTCTCAACGCAGCACCTCGGACACCCCAGATGAGGCGTTCACTGCAGGATGCAGCAAATGCGTTTTTCCCCCGCACTTTGCTGCAGGGACGTCTGAGTTTCTCTGCAATGATCCCCCAAACGGTGCCCAACAGCACTGCCACTAAGACAATTCATCGTCAATCAACACACAACGGCAAGGCAATTCTGGCAAGCCCTCAACACGGATGTACGCTGAGTTGCCTCGCATCAGACTTCATCTGCCACCAAAACTGCAATCCGACAAGTGCGACACCAGCAGCGTTCAGCCGACACCAGGAGTCTGCGAATGGGCGTTCTGTGGGAAGTCGAACGTCAGCACCAGAGCCTCACTCCCGGTGTTTGCAATCTCCACGCCACCACGGTCGATTGCACTCTGAGTAATGAAGCCGATCTCCGGATACAACTGCCCCAGAACCATTCCCTGGTGATATCGCACCGCCAGCTTGCCAACTCGACCACTGCCCCCGTTGGTGTGGAACAACGTGGGGCTTTCCGGACAGAAATTCGTGCTGGCTCCCGGCTGCAGTGTCAGGCGCAGAATGGAGCACTTCTGGTCGCCCAGAAAATCACCGTAGACAATCCACTTCGCGTCCACACCGTCACCGGCAAACTCTTCTGCAGTGATGGCCGGCCGTGAATTCTTCAGGACAAAATCCGGATCCTGGTTCGCTTCAAAGTCGAATTTCTCGACCAGATACTCCCAGTCTTCGTGCTTGTCCTTCGGATAGTCCTCTTCACGACACGCGTAAAACGCATCCGCCGCGCCAATCCGACCGTCCAGAGTCAGGTCCTCTGCCAGGAAATGCTCATCCATCGTCACGTGCAACTCGTGAGTACACAGGTCGGTGGGCGAATGCAGCACTCCGTTCGGCATCACAAAGCCATTATCCAGCCGCATCATCACATGCGGCGACAGATGACGCACGCCGTTGTATTCGCCCTGGCCAAAGCTTTTCATGCAGGCCAGAAACTGATCCTTCGAGACAAACGGGTACAAACCCATCGCCGTCGTGTGGTAGTGTGAGGGGCTCACCCCGGGGTTATCGAAGGAGTTGATGTCATACACCTCCCACTTCGACCAGTGCAGGTGGTGCGGAATCGGATTCAGGTTATCGAACTTCTTCGAAACAATCGGCCACGT
>JALRDR010000871.1 GCA_023262145.1 Planctomycetaceae bacterium
TTGATTTTTCTTGTGATTCCCTGAGGGGATTTCCTTCCGCTTTGCGAGCCGAGATGCAGGAAGGCATTGCCACAGTCCGTCATGCCGGAAAACCCATCCATGACACCGCAGGATTCCAACCATTGTGAAACTGCTCTCACCTGATTCCGCCTGTCGTTCGGCTGATTCACAGAGACGAATTGACGGGACGGGCAGACCAACAAAGTCGGCGTGATTCGCCGTCTCACAATAAGCTCACTAAATCGATCAGACCTCGACTTTCAATTCTCAGCGTTTAACATCATGTCCAGCAGCAAATCTCTCAGTATCTGGTACTCCGGATTATACGACACCCCGCGATCAGCTGAGCAGCAAAGACACTCGATGCACAATACACCGCCTGAAGAACCCAATGCTGATCCCGGACAGAATAATTCCGTCACAGAATGGATCCGGAACGCAGCCAGGGGAGATCTGGAATCAGAGGCGAATTTGTTTCGTCGTTACATGGAGCCGTTGGCTCGCCGAGCAGCCGGAAAATTATCCACTGGCGAAAAGATCGTGGTGGACGGCGAAGATCTTGTCGGGGAAGTGTTCATGGGCTTTCTGCAAACGCTGGATAAAGGGGGCTGGAAGCAACTGCAGAATCGCCAGGACCTGTGGACTATTCTGCTGACAATCATGGACCGCCGCATCACGGATATGCGGCGAAAGAAGAATGCTGAAAAACGTGGGAGCGGTCGGGAGCAGGGAGAATCCGGCATTGCCGGCCCGGGCGAAGCCATGGATCAACGACCGATGCAGAGCCTTCCCGATCGCGAACCGACTGCAGAAGAAACAGCGATCCTGCAGGAAGAGGTGAGGGCGTTTCTGCAGCGCCTGCCGGATGACACTTTTCGTTCAATTGCCAAAGAACTGCTGGCCGGTTACTCCCAGGCGGAAATGCAGCAACGGCTGCAACTCAGTCACTCCACCATCGAACGAAAAGTTGGCATCATCAGAATTCTGTTCCAGCAGTCTCTCAGCACTGACAGCTGACTGAGCGAAGGTTCTCAATCATGCCCTCAGAACAACCAGATCATCTCAACATCAGGCTTCAGATTGACGCGATCGCTGATCAATACGAGAAATCGTCAGCGGCGGAAACTGATCCGGAACGGCGTGCTGCGACTATCCGGCAACTGCTCCAGTACCATCTTTCACTACCGCAGGCAGCACTGTTGCTGGAATTGCTGAGCATTGAACTGGAGCGGGCTGTTCCCGAACCGCAACTGCGTTCGCTTTTCCCCGATCACAGCGATGTTGTAGAGCAGGTGATTCAGCACGAGAAGCGGGCTGCCCAGGGGTTCGATCCGGGTCCGCCTACAGTAATCTCTGCGCCAGTTGCCGAAAGCTCCGAACCCTTGCCGGTAATCCCGGGTTACGAACTGCTTCAATGTATTGGCAGGGGCGGGATGGGCGCTGTTTACAGGGCGATCCAGCACGGCACCAGAAAAACAGTTGCTGTCAAGACGATCCTCGCGAAGTGGAGCGGGAATGACCGAGCCGTCAAACGGTTTGAAAACGAATGTCTGGCCGCAGCCCGACTGGATAATCATCCGCATATGGCCCGGGTGCTTGAGCTTGGTGAATGTCCCGATGGCCAGCGATTTTACGCCATGGACTACATCGAAGGACAGAACCTGAAGCAGCGCATCCAACTGGCATGCGATGAGGTTTCCAGACACCGTTCGGTCTCAGGCAGCAAACGCGACACACCCGCTGCGGCAACAGACAGCACGCTCCCGGCGAAATCAGCTGATCAGGAGCAGTCTGCTTCGGAACCCGCGAACCGCATCTACCCAAATGCAGATTTTCTCAGGACCGTTGCGAGTGAAAAACAATCAGCTGGAGGACACCGGGCATTCGAGCAGGCAGTGCGGATCGGAATTGATGCTGCCGACGCCCTCGCATACGCGCACGAAGCAGGCATTGTGCACCGTGATATCAAGCCAGCAAATCTGCTCCTGGATCAGAAGACCGGGCATGTCGTGGTTGCGGATTTTGGTCTCGCTCAGATCACAGAACACCAGCTCACCCAGGCCATCACAAATCCGGGCGAGGTGATGGGAACATACGGTTATATGAGTCCTGAGCAACTGCTGGGGAACCGCGTGGTGGTGGACAGTCTGACGGATGTGTTCTCACTCGGAGCAACACTCTATGAACTGCTGACTCTGCAGCCCATCCGCCGTGGCACCGACGCCGAGATCATGCGAGCGATTGCCTTTGAAGACCCCGTCAGAATGCGGAAGTTGGTGCCAGCGATTCCGGAGGACCTGGAAACGATCATCCATGCGGCGATCGCATCCCGCCCCCAGGACCGCTATCAGTCGATGGCACGCTTTCGGGACGACCTGCAGAGATGGCTGGATCGCAAACCGATTCAGGCCAGACCACCGGGTCTGCTGAAGCGCGCATCGCTGTGGGTGGAACGCAATCAGAAATTGTCTGCTGTCATCAGCAGCGCGGTCCTTGTGATCCTGTTCATACTGGGCGTCGCCTGGCGTATTCAGGCACAACAGACTCTGGTGCAGTCGAGGCTCAAGGACGAGCAGCAGGAGCTCAAGGAGGAAGCGATTGCTCAGTCGAAGGAAAACAAGTCGTTGTATCTGGTTGCCTCATCGCATCTGGAACGCGACAACGACCCCACCCTCGCCACACTGCTGGCCATCGAAGCCCAGAAACTCCACAAAAGCCCGGAAGCCACCGCAGCCCTCGTCATGGCCATGCGCGAAAACCATGAAGTCCGCAGCTGGAATGTACGGGATGCGGACGTTCGCGAAGGGCATATGGTTGTCCATCCGGACATGACCAGCGTCGTGACGACAGTCAGCTATACCGAACTCCAATCGGAGCACACTAACCTCCCCGCTGTCGAATCCGATGTGGCTGCCGGGCGCGTCATACATCAGTATGACACGGGTGGGGTCGTGATTGGTGCCGAATGGAGTAATGATGGCAAGAAGCTGCTGCTGTGCTCTGCCGCACGAGTCAACGATGATTCTGAGACAATCCAGTTGACTTTTTCGCTGTGGGATCGCCGCAGCCCCAAGCAGTTGCCTAATCCACTAATGCAAACAACA
>JALRDR010000355.1 GCA_023262145.1 Planctomycetaceae bacterium
TCCCACATTACGAATTCATCGATCACCGTCTCTTTCGCGGCGTAGTATGTGCTCGTTCCTCCACCAGCAGTCGCTCCGACACGAAATCCGTCAAACACAAAATCGTACGTTGGATCCAGAGCACCAGAATCAATAAACACGTCATCCAGCCAGAGCGCGGCCTGCTGTGTCGACCGGTCAACAACGAGCAGTTGCCAGTGGTAGTCCCCATCCTTCGTGTAAGCCTGCGGATTCGAGGGGTCCTCCAAAACCAATCCCCCCGAGGCATAACTCAGGAAAGCGCCTGCATAATGGGGATTTGCATGGGAACTGTATACCATCCCAACACCCGGTAAGACTCCCAGTAGTCGGCCGTTCGTAGTTGTGGTTTCCTGATTCAGATACCGCAAACCAATCGTGAACGAACCAGACTGCAGTGCCTGAATATCCGCAGAATACGGGACATTCACGTACTGTGTTGCAGGTCCGAATGGATTATTGAAATACAGGCCCTGGTCAGACTCTGCCTGCTGGAAGATGGGACTCCCTACGATTACGCCATCATTCCCTCGCCCCGTCTGATCAATCACCTGGCCGTCGAAGTCATAGTGCACAACCACCCCGGCGTTGAGCGAACCTGCACAAAGTAAGACGGCTCCAGCGATGCCCAGCTGACACAGCTGTTGCCGTAATCGGCGACTCCGGATCCGTCGCACACCAAACACCAACGCGCCACCAAGAAGCAACGCCATGCTGCTGGGTTCCGGGACAATCGAATTAATCTCAACGACGCCAAAAGTCAGGTCGATATTACGATCGGTCCCCACTATGTCGTGCCATAGCATGGGATTGTTGTTCACGAACATCCCCACAAAGTCCTCATCTGCGGCATTGCCGGCCGGTTCGTTGCTTCGCCAGTTCGTATAAGTCACCGCTTCTCCGCTGGACCAGACAAACGTCCCTTCCGTCACGTGGTCGCTGAATCCAATCCAGAGAGAAAGCACAGACTGATCCGGAAGGCTGTTTGTCGCGGCGTACGTGGTTGCGACGCCACCGAATGTGTCATACACCCACTGATTTTCTGCGGCGTCATTGATCGTGACCAGGTGGCCACCAAGACTGACCGCTTCCGCCTCTGCCTCAAGCCACCACTTCGCTCCGTCTGTGTCGAGCAGATGATAGGTGTGTCCGTTATAGGTAGCCGTATGGATCACCCCGGCGTTGACCGAACCTGCACAAAGTAAGACCGCTCCAGCGATTCCCAACTGACACAGCTGCTGCCGTAATCGGCCGATCCGGAACTGTCGCACACCAAATACCGCGAAGCCGCACAGCAGGATGACCACTCCCGTGGGTTCAGGAACTGCTGACACGTCACCCGCGACGTCAGAAGCAACGATCACGAAATTATCCAACGCGGCATAACCACCGCTGAGCATATCGATTCGCAGCGTCACGTTGCCATTCGTACTGCCGCTTGCGTCCAATGGCAGTATGACGTTCGTCCAGTCGAGGACATCCTGAGCAGATGCGGTCCCCGTCGCCTGCTGCACATCCAGAATCGTTCCGCTGCCCAACCCGGTCGCACCAGTCGGATTGTCATACAGCGTGAACTCAAACACCGGAACGCTGCCGGCAGTCACGAACGGCCCACCGAGTCCATTGATGTCAACACTTGAGATATCCAGCTGCAGGTTGAAATACGCATAGTCCTGCGCATCGAAGGACAGCCCCAGCAGGTCATTTTGAACATTCGACAGCATTCCCAATGAGTAATTGCCACCAATTCCCGACGGATCTGAGTACCCCGTTCCCCACGCAGCCGTTCCAGTCAGCAGCAGCGTCTCTACCGTGAATTGCTGCGCGAAAGAGAATCCCGGCGGCTGGTTCCCATACAGATCGTTCACGGGCTGCACACTGACATCCAATCCAATCGGCGAAAACCCAACGGGCGTTTCGAAGTCCTGGCTGTAAATGAGCACCCCGGCCTGAGCAGGCCCGCCGAATGATGCCACGGTCGCCATGCTGCAACAAAGTGCACAGCAGACTCCACCGCTGGCCCATGCGCCGCTCACGCCAGCGAACCAGTTCCGGTACGCAAGACACACCGCAGCACACGCAATTCTCACACATCTGTTAAGTGCATCAATTAAGCGACAAACGAACTCCTGAGCACAAACACGCTTATAGAACAAACGCACACATCTCATTGCTTAATTACCTTCGACAGGACAGATACAATCGTTCGTTCCTGCCGGGCTGGCAAATGGCGTGCCGTTAATCCAACGCGACACCGGCCGACACTCTCAGATACACGTTGTGCCTCCACAACCTGATCCCGAATTAAATTCGGCCACGATTCCTTGCTGCTGCGTCGAGCGGTCGACTTGTCAAGCAGGTCATACTCCCCGTTAACAGCATGATGCACACGTCTGAACAACGAATCAGAGTAAACGATACAAGGCGGTCCATTGCCACACTCGGAGCTTCCCGACTCAACAGCACAAGCTTTAGATTCATTACCCAATGAGTCTGCTTTTGGCAGGTCTTAGCGTTGCGGGCGCAATGCGCATTAGCGCATTGCATTAAATTGTGAACCCCACCATGACATTAAGAGAGGAATCGGAGCAGCGAGGTGCTGGCGAATCGCCTGCCAGGATGTCTAACAAGCAGTACGGTAGCGCACGTGGGCCGGACCGGGGAACGAAGTGACGCAGATCCGGCAAAGCAGAGTTGCAACCAGACGGTCAGGTGAACACGGGGACGCTTTGCCGGATCTGCGCTGCCGCCTGGTTCGGCCTACAGTAGATCT
>JALRDR010000982.1 GCA_023262145.1 Planctomycetaceae bacterium
GCCGAGGCAGTCAGCTGCTGCATCCACTCCAGCGCGGGCTGGTAAAGTTCAAGCCGTCGCGTGGGACGTCCACCACTGCTGCGACGATCCGGATCGGCATGGACAAAGCGGCCGGACCATTCCAGTCGGCTGACATCTGCAGTATGTGTCTGCAGTTGCGTGGGGTTGCCCAGCACTGCGCTATTCCACTGACAACGCAGCGTCATCGCCGGGTCTGCATCAAACGCCTCGACGGATGTCACCAGGGAGAGGGCAGCCGCATCAATTCCTATTCCGCAACACAGATCTGCTACGGGACCGACGTCTGCAAATCGCTGTGCCTTGTGCTGAGCAATCGGGGGAGCGGTACTTTGTTCCAGTCCGACAGGCGTCAGCCAGAGCTGTTCTGCGGCCGGCAACCGATCCGCCGCGCGTCGACGTGCATCAAACAACGTCAGCGCCGCGCGCACAAGGTCCGAATCGAACTGGTCACGGAGCGTTTTCTGGCTGCGACGTTCTGCCTCGGAGCAGGCTGCGATGGCATCCAGCAGTTCAGGCGTCTGACGCAGGCGCCGCAGCAGGTCTGTCGAGTCGGCTGAAGAATCGGTGGAAGTGGACATGATCAGGATTTCTTCTGCATGCGTACGATTCCGTCCCAGTCGTCCGGAGCGCGGCGGTCGTGTCTTGTAATGAGCATTGACAGGAAGTCCTGCGCTCGATCGTCGGCAGGCATTCGATGCAGATGCCGCCACGCAGAATCCCATTCGCCATTGACGAAGAACTGTAACCCGGTTTCGAAGTCCTGAAGATGCTGACTGCTTAACAGGGGGTATTCTGATTCGGCCGGAACAAGTTCGCTCACGACAAGCGAGCGATCCATGCCGTAGGGCAGGACGGAAAGTAATCTGCGAACACGCCCCTCTTCCGGAGCCATCTGTTCGCGAATCTGCTGATCGAGGTATTCATCAATCAGCACGGAAACCCGCAGGTCGCGAGTCATTGCTTCCAGACGGCTGGCCAGATTCACAACCGGGCCGAAGACAGTCACTTTGACCTGATCACGAGTCCCGATTTTTCCCGCAACTGCTCGACCATGAGCGACACCGATACTGGTTTCAAAATCGCGGAGGGGATGATCTTCGGTCTGCTGAAATCGACTGAATTCACGACGAATTGCGAGCGCAGCTCGACAGGCATTCAACGGCGCTTCAGCGGACGCCAGTGGCCAGCCCCAGAACCCGAGTGCCGCATCGCCCTGAAAATCTCCCGTCACACCTCCGAACCGAAGAATCTGATCCGTCATCACCTCCAGCGCCATACTGACGCGTTCGAGCAGACCGGTGAGGTTCTCGGATTCCATCTCTGCCCGGTGGCTGAATCCACGCAGATCGCAGAACAGTACCGTGACATCGCACTCCCGCGGTTCGAGTAAGGACGTATCGAGGTCGTTTCCGAGCGCTTCGAGGACCGGCGGGGAAAAGAATTGTCGCAGACCGGACTGTTGCCGCTGTAATCGTCGCTGACCCTCCAGTGCCGTAATGATATCGGCGATCAGCTCACTGAAGCGAATGTCTGCATGCAGCTGCTGTTCCGATGATTCTCCCGGATGCACTTCACCGCGACCGGTGAGATAAAGACCTCGGGTGCCGGTATCGTCGGAAAACGGTGTGCAGAATGCCCAGGTGAAACCTGCAACCTGGGTGAAGTCCGCATTACTTTCGGTCTGGTCCTGCAGGTGCAGTACCGTGCGTTGCTGTTGCAATGCTGCTTCCGTGAGTCGGCTGCTGGGACGCATGGATGTTCCCTGCGCGAATCGCTGTTCCTGCTGCAGAACAGAAGCATTTCCGGCAGCATCCAGTTCCACGACAGCTGCACCGTCGGCCGCCGGGATTCCCGATAGCAGCAGGCTGCAGAGTCGCACGTGCAGGTCTCGCTCCACACCTGATTCCCGAATGACAGTCGGCAGGCTGGTGAGCACTTCGATCTTCTGGGGAGCATCACTGAACTGCACGCGGCTCAGATGTCTGCGATCGATCGTCAGCTGCCGAACACGTGCACCACTCTGAGCTTCGTCCGAACGACCGTCCAGTGTCCGTTGCACTTCAAAACGGGTTCCTCCAATCACGAAACTCTGCCCCGGCTGAATTTCTGCAGCCGTTGTCTCCTCGCCATTGGTGAAGACCGGATTGACTGCGGTGGGAAGAACTTTCAGCTGGATGCCGCCGGGTGACACCGTGATTGTGGCATGCTGCCGGGAAATCTGCACATCCCACTCCGCAGCTACCTCGGAATTCTGCTCCCGACCCAGACTGTACGGCCCCCCTTCAGGAAGAATGAATTCCCTGTCGAGGCGACGACCGTGATAGAATGCGAGAATGCGAAGCATGAGGTTTCAGGGGCATCGTGACGCGGAGCTGCGAACTTAAAAGCTGCCAACGATCAGCGTGTCGGTGCTGCGGTGTTCGAAGAACGAAACTAAGCAGTCACTCCCACCGTCCGCAAGTTATAGCGGTTTCGTCGAAATGGATCACCTTGCACGCCTGCGACATGGTGCGATTCCGATGGAAGTTGCGGGGTGAGGAGCGTTCAGCAGCGCTGAGCCTGGGCATTCCGGGGGGCTGTGCTCGCCGTTCGCTGCATTTCCAGGCGTGAGGCGGGTGGATTTGTGTCACGCACTGCCGCATGGCACAATACGCTGCGGGCAGAGTCAGTGCAGATCGTCGCCGCAGTACCTGTAGCAGAAGAAAACGAAAACAGATGTCAGAATTTCAGACAGTAGCCAGAGTCGGTGAGATACCTGAGGGGGAAGGTCGTTCTTTCGCGGTGAACGGCACGATGGTGGGAGTGTTTCTCAGCGGCGGCGAATATCGAGCGATCAACGATTTCTGTCCGCATATGGGGGCCGCACTTGCTGACGGGTATGTTGAAGATGATGCGGTGTCCTGCCCCTGGCACGCCTGGCGATTCAGTCTGAAGGATGGTACCTGGCTGGACAATTCCGGAAGTTCAATCAGGACGGCCTGTTACGAGGTTCGAGTCGAAGGCGATGAGATTCAGGTCTCTGTGCCAACTGCGGCAGACAGCGCGCAGTCATAGGTGCCTGCAGCGAGCAGCAGTATGTCGTTTGATTTTTCGGAATTACCGCGGTCATCCCCGCTTTCAGCTGAGCAACTGCAGCAAGTGTTCGCAGAACTGATTGCGGCTGATACGTGGCACCGTTACAGCGGTTCATACGGAGAACAGCTGAGCAAACTGCTCCGTGAAGAATATCAGGCTGAGCACTGTACGCTCTGCTGCAGCGGAACCATGGGAATTGAGCTGGCACTGCGTGGAGCCGGTGTTCGCAGCGGTGACGAAGTGATCATGGCGGCATATGACTTTCGTGCCGGCCTTGCCTGTACACAGCTGATCGGAGCGCAGCCGGTCCTCGTGGATATTCTCCCGGAACAGCCAGTGATCAATGCAGAACAGGTGGCCGCTGCTGTGACGTCGCAGACGAGGGCAATTCTGGTGTCTCATCTGCACGGCTGCGCAGCACCATTGCGGCAGCTGCGGGAGATCGCGGACAACTGTCAGCTCAGCCTGATTGAGGATGCCTGCCAGAGCCCCGGACTTTCGCATGAAATCGCCAACCGGGTCAGTGATGCTGTGGTGCTCAGCTGCGGCGGCAGCAAGCTGCTGACGTCCGGGCGCGGAGGTGCAGTGCTGACGTCTTCCGCCACGATTGCACAGCGCATGCGCATTCATACGTGGCGGGGAAACGAGGCCGTTCCGATGAGTGAGCTGCAGGCGGCATTGCTCATCCCGCAGCTGCAGCAGCTTCATGAGTTCAATCTGGCGAGGGCCGCAGCCGTTCAGGGGATGCTGGCAGAAGCCGGCAGCGCTGACATGCCGTTTCGAATTCTGGTCACAGACGAAATCCTCCAGCGTCAGGCGGACCATGCCGGACGAGCAGTCGCCGTTTACTACAAGCTCCCGGTGTTGTTGCCGTCTGCTCCGGATCCACAGCAGCGGCAGCGAATCCTGCAGATGGCTCAGGAACGCAGAGTTCCGCTGGGGCAGGCGTTTCAGGCCCTGCAGACCTGTTCGGCGAAATCGCGTTTCCGTGCAGCTGGCAGCCTGAATGCAGCTTCGGATCTGGCCGACAGGCTTCTGCTGCTGCACCATTCCGTGCTGCGGGCAGACGACGCCGGCGACCTGCTGCAGAAGCTGGCAGACATTCTATCCTGATGCAGGTTACTCCTTCCGACCTTGCAGCAGATTCTGATACTCCTGATAGCTGCGTTGCCGCGCTTCGTCTGTCACAAAACCGACGGTATTGAGCTGGTACAGTGTCGCTGGAGCAGGTTTTGAGGTAAGTCCGATCTTCTCGGGAGTGATGCCGCGAAGATGGCAGGCTGCCAGCAAAGCCGCATCTCGGACTTCCAGACGAAGTGGACTGTCTGCAGATTCATCCTCAGCAACACCTCCAGGAGGCCAGATCAGGGTACTGTCAGTGAACAGTGATTCCAGAAATGGCAGGTCCTGAGAGTCCCCCAGAACGCCGAGTGCCATGGCGGCGTAGAACACTCGTGGACCTCGTCGACGCTCGGCAAGCACCCTGAGCGCCAGATCGCGACCCGCAGACAATCGGTGTTGCATGGCGAACAACAAAGGACGGTCCGGGGCTATTCGAGGTCTCAGAATCCAGCGATTGCAGAGCTGCTGCAGCTCATAGGAATACTCACCGTTCTGCAGCAGTCGAGAGAAACGCTGATCATCAAAACAGCGGGAAATGTAATAGGATGTTCCGCGGAGCAGCTGCACGTCCTGATTGCTGGCAACCAGCATCAGCGCTGCGGCCTGGGCGACAGGAAACTCCTCGTTTTCGGACCCGGTGCAATGTGACTCCAGATCCTTCGCCCGCGATTCCAGTACCACCGGTAAACGCTCCGAGTCGAACAGCCGGCAGGTGAACAGTTCGGGTTCCGCCTGAATCAGTTCGATAAAGATCTGCACCGCAGCATCTGATTTCGGTGTAGTCAGCCGGAAATCATGCCAGTCCGGAAATGTCGCTGCCAGATCTTCACTGACAGCCTGCTGGAGTTGCTGCAGCTGATTTTCGAACCAGCGGCGATGCAGACGCTGCAGAATTGGCGATAGACGCTGTCGGGCCGCCGGATTCAGGTTACTGTGAAGGGACTGCAGCACTGTGGATGATTCCACATCCAGAGCCAGCAGGGCGGCAGTCGCCTGCTGTCGTTCTGTAAATCGTGGTGAGTCCAGCTGCTGCAGAAGTCTGGTGAGCTCAGCTGTGGAAACGGCTTTCCCGGAGGCAGGCTGATCATCCTGAACTGCCGTCGATTCATCCGCCGCTGTGCAACTGACAACAATCGTCATCACGAGGATGAGTCGTGAAAAGAAACGAGGGATGGAGAAGGCGGGGGGCATGATGCACGCCAAATGGGAGGTCGTTAAAATGGGTGGACTGCAGGATTTGCGGGTTATTGCCGGCGGTGACTGAACCCGCGTTGAAGGATGCTGCTAATTTGCAGACGAGTCGTTGCTCAAAACCTATC
>JALRDR010000992.1 GCA_023262145.1 Planctomycetaceae bacterium
GCAGATTCAGGGAGTAACGCCGGCACTGTTCTATGGTGAAGATGCAAATCGCAACGGTCGTCTTGATCCGAACGAGGATGATGGAAACGAGAGCCTGCCTTACGACAATGGTGACGGGGTTCTGGATCTGGGGTTTCGGGACTTCCTGACTGTCTCCAGCAGAGAACGCAATACGCTTGTTGACGGGACGCCGCGAGTGAACATCAACAACGGTATCATCGCGGAGATGTTTGATCTGATCGAAGAGAACTTTGATACGGATACGGCAATCTTTGTGACGGGGTATCGGCTGAACGGCGACCTGAATGCCGACAGTGAAGCGCAGGGGATGCTTACCATCGAGCAGCAGCAGCTTGTGGACTGGATCGCAAAGAATGTCGCCAATGGTGAACTGGGTGAAGTAACGCGTGCCGGTATTGATCTTTCCGCGCCGCCTCAGGCTTCCTTCCGTTCCCTTTACGATCTGATTGACGCTCAGGTGGAAGTGGAAATCGAGGGCAGTCTGCAGACGTTTGAGAGTCCGTGGAGATCGGATGATCCGGCAGGGCTGATGGAGCAGATGCTCATTCTTGAAGAACAATTGACCTGGGTGAATGACGATTTTTTTGATGGCCGAGTGAACATCAATATGGCTTCATTCGAGGTCCTCATGGGAATACCGGAGATGACCGAGGCTCTGGCAGAGGAGATTGTTGCGGCGCGCCCGCCCACCGAAGACACGGCAATGGCCATGGAGACGATGGCGAATCGTATTTCCCCGGTCTGGTTGCTCACGGAGGGCTACGTGGATCTGGCGATGTTCAAGCGGCTGGGGCCATGGATCACCACACGCGGGGACCTGTATTCCTTTCAGGTACTGGGGCATTTTGATGAGGGCGGACCGACCACGCGGCTGGAAGTAATGATTGACGCCACGCTTGCTCCACCAAGGATTTTTCTGCAGCGTGATCTGTCGCCGCTGGGACGAGGATTCGAGGATGCGTTCCTGGGAGGCGAACAACGGTGAGTCTGGCTGCTGGTCCGCAGAATCGGCAGAATTGTCTCAGTCGTTCTCAGGGCCGACAGATGTTGTTACAGATGTCCTGATTTTTACCCTTTCACGGATCGCTCAGAATTCTTCAGACGCAGATTTTGGTTTGAGGTGTTCAGTTTACAGGCGGTGCGTCAGTTTGATTGCGTACTGCACAATCCTGAGCAGGTAGTAATGACATGTCTGATCTGACAATTGAATGGGATCGTGACCGCGTCCTTGTGGCGGCGGGAGAAGCGTCCGGCACAAAGACTCACTTCCGTCTGCTGGAGAATATTCCGCGGAACGCGGGTTCTGACGACGTTTTCGAACTGGTAAGTCGTCTGCGCGAGATCGCTGGTGCTTTCGGTGGTGCTGGAAACGTTGCTGCCCGCGTAATTCTGCCTCGGCAACTCGTCACCATCCACCGTATCCAGTTGCCCAACATTGCTGAGGCGGAGATTCCGGACCTGCTTGCACTGCAGGCTTCGATGAAGCTGACTGTGCCGGTTGAGTCAGTGCGGATGGACTTTACTCCCCTTCCCGTAGCGGCTGATGCTGTCTCACGAGATGTGTTGCTGACGACGGTGCCACGTGCGCTTGTGGAGCAGGTTCGCAGCAGTCTTGCAGATGCGGGTATTTCCCTGCAGTCGATGAGAGTTGGCAGTTACTGTTCAGCGCAATTTCTCCAGAACGCAGGGATTCCGGAATTGTCTTCCGCGACGGGCGGGGCGGCCGTGATCGCAGTTCTGCGTGGCGATTTTTCGGAACTGATCTTCGCTGCTCAGGGCGGCGTGGTTTACAGCCACAGTGGAGCGGGCGTGGCGGATGGCGCCGCTGTTACTCGAGTGCTGCGAGCCGAGTTGTCCCGGGCCCGTCTTGCTGCGGCTGATCTGCTGACCAGTTTCCAGTTTCAGCGGCTGATTCTCGTGGGGGCTCGAGAGTTCATCGATGCAGCGGCGGAAGATCTTGGCAGCCGACTCGGCGTCACACAGCTTGTCCGTATTGATCCGACGGACGAGTTTGTTTCAGCGGTACCGGCTGAGATTTCGGCAGGCGCAGTGATCGCGCTGGCAGGCGAGCTTGGCAGTGCCGGTCGTGGCCGTGTTGCGGGTGTCGATCTCCTGAATCCGCGCCGGGCGCCAGAAAAGCGTGATCTGCGCCGTGTAAAGATTCTGTCTGCGGTGCTGGCGGTTGTGGTAATGATTGCCGGAGGCTACTTCTGGAGAGAAAGTAAAGTCAGTTCGCTGACGAACCAGAAACGACTGGTGGATGTTGAGAATGCGGAAACCCGTGCGACGCTGGAAGCCGGCGAAGTCAGTCTGAAGCACTGGGAAAAGATCCGTCGCTGGACTGATCGAGATATCGAGTGGCTGGATGAACTCAGCAGACTCCAGTCGCTGATGCCCGGGACAGAGCGGCTGCTGGTGGATAATTTTGTACTGAATGTCCTTTCCCGGGACGGTGCAGGTTCTGTTCGCTTCGAAGCCTGGGCGAAATCTGAATCGGACATCAACGAACTCGCAAGGATCCTGCGTGATTCCGGTTATGGAATTCGCCCCTATACAACGGAACAAAAATCGGCTCCGGCGGATCGCGAATATGGCGTCAGTGTGAAAATGGAAGTGGTGCTTCCCGATCCACAGAACCCGGATGCGAGCGTGTCCTGAATCATCAGGACTGACATTCAGAATTGTTGTGAAGACGACCTGACTGTACCAATAAGATTCACCAACAAGGCAAAGTGGTCGGAAAGATGGACGATAACAATCGAACAAAGCGACTGGCTGGTGCTTTGCTGGCTGTTGTGCTGGTTTATTTTGGACGCTCTGTTGTGGATGACTGGCTCTTTGGACCAGTACGGACGCTGGAGCGAGGTCTGAAGAATTCGCAGGATCTCAACGGCGTGCTTGCGGATCAGGAGATGGAACTACGTCGCGCTGAAAACGACCTGAGCGAATGGACGGACTTCAGTCTTCCTGAAAACATTGACGATGCTCAGCGGCTGTACCGTGAATGGGTGCTCAGCCTGTGCCATCAGTGCGGACTTGCCGGGGCTGACTTTGAGGTGAAGCCGGCTGCGAGATCCGATCAGAGGGAATACAATCTGGTAGCAGTGGAAGTCAGTGGTGAGACTGATCTGGAGGGGCTGGCCCGATTTCTCTATCTGTTTGATCAGGTGGCTCTGATGCATCGAGTGACCGGACTGCAGATTGACAGTAGCGGAGCCAAAGGAAACCCGCGGCTCAAGGTCAGCCTGACTGCTGAAGGTCTCAGTGTTGCAGACTCGGGCAATCGACCGGAGCTTTTCCCACGGATGACTCTGCAGGCAGACGCTGATGCTCAAGCAACAACTCTGAAGGTGACCTTGCCGGAGAGTTTCCCGGTACCGGGCGATTCGGAAGATGCCATCCCGGTTTATATTCGCATTAAT
>JALRDR010001039.1 GCA_023262145.1 Planctomycetaceae bacterium
TCAATTGAACTCAAAGCTGCATTCATAGTACCAAATGGTGAAAATGTGTTTAGTCATTCAGAAGCAGTCTTACTTGATGAAGTCACATCACACGAAGCAATTGCTCATGACCTTGGAGTTAGAGTTGCTCAACAGATAAAAAGTGAGATGATGAAATCTGAGTATTTCAACGAGATTAAGCATCTATTTGAAACCTAACTGGAGCGGGTGATGGGAATCGAACCCACACGGCCAGCTTGGAAGGCTGGAATTCTACCATTGAACTACGCCCGCAACGACGAACAAACGCCGCCACTGTACACAGACAGACCTGTCAGGTACAGCAGCCACGCTGCATTTCTCACACTGGGGGAAACAGGATTCGAACCTGTGAAGGCGTACGCCACCAGATTTACAGTCTGGCCCTTTTGGCCGCTTAGGTATTCCCCCTGATCGAACCAACCGGCCCGAACAGATCTCGCCCGACGTTGACCGGGCAACACTCAAACTGCGATCGTCGAGCAACAACGCACCCGAACTGCACGCAGGCTGCAATCACAAAACCGCTCACACTCAGCCACTACGACAGGACCACCTTCGCACTGAATGCCAGCGGCAAACCTCACACACCGAAACAGCCACACGGAGCCGATTCAGACAGACCCGAATTAACGGAACCGCCAACGAGAACAGAAGGGCGGAGACAGAGACAGCCGGGGAGCCACCTGCATCCACCAAAGAAAAGCCACCGCAGAAGTGCTACCGCGGCGGCAACACGCACCAGCGAAGCCAGAGCAACTGCCCAACCAGCCTCACGTGCATGACAACCGCAAGCCCCCGTGAAAGCCCTTATCAGCAAACCATTTATGTCAAATGACACTGCGACTTTCAGGAAGACACACTGCCAAAGCTAGCGGTGGGACTCGAACCCACAACCTCCGGTTTACAAAACCGGAGCTCTGCCAATTGAGCTACACTAGCGCACCGTGATCCCGAAATAGCGGGTCGCGGATTTTAACGAACAACGCGGGTTTCGCAAGAGTCTTCCCGAAAAGCTCCCAAGAACGGGCAGGGTGAGAATCCGGGAGCGACCCCGGGACGCCACGAGGACGTAGTGCGTTCCCAGAGGTGCCACAGCTGCTGCCGAAGCCCGACGCGAACTCCCGAAAATCTTCGGTATTTCGGTTGGCGTTCGACAGCAGATGAGCTGTTTTCTCAGAAACCGGGAATATCGATTGCCCGGCGATTGGCAATCCGTCGCAACTTCTCGAGTGTTCTCACCTCAATCTGCCTGACCCGCTCCTTCGTAACGCCGAGTCGCCCGCCAACCTCCTCAAGCGTCTCGGCTGCGGCATCTTCCTGCAGCCCAAACCGGAATCGGATCACTGTCTGCTCACGCCCGTCAAGCTCACCCATGAGCAGGCGAATCGCGTCCTGTTGCCTCCGGAAGTCCTGGTCATCCCGATAGTGTGACGTTCGTGGTTCGTCACACTGGGAAAACACCTCGTCCAGGCCTGTTCGAAAACGATCCAGCTGGCGATGCTCACGCGGAATACTGCGAGTGAAGTTCTTCAGAATGGCCCAGGTGGCATACGTTGAGAACTTGTTACCCCTGGCATAGTCGAACTTCTCAACTGCCCGAATGAGGGACACATTGCCGTCGCTCACCAACTCAAAGAACCCCACCCCTGAAGGCAGATACTTCTTCGCAATGCTGACAACAAGTCGCAGGTTACTCCGAATCAGTCGCTTGCGCAGTGAGTCGATCTCGTCGACCAACGCTTCCAGACGCTTCATCAGCCGCGCTGACGGGTGCGCAGGCTCCAGCCCGGCTACCAGGCTGGCAAATTGATACTTCCGGAAGTTCATCCGCCGAAACAGGTACTGCTCCTGCTCCCGATTCAGGAGCGGTACTCGATACAGATCGCCGAGGTAAGCTGGCAATCCGGACGGAATTCTCCCCGGCCTGCTCCCCATCACCTCCGGCTCAGGACCACAGATCGCAGACTCAGCACCCGGATTGCGAAACTCCTCACTGTCAATGTAATCCGCCGAATACTCCAGCAATCGCTCCGCACGCGCCGTCGCTATGGCCGCGTACACCGCCGTACGACTACGCCCACTCAACTCCGATAGCTCCGCAGCACTTGCCCCTGCCTCATATCGCTGCAGCAACTCCGAGGATGTCAACGATGAAGTGGACGGATCTCTGAGTCGATCAACTTCTGCCAAACGGTGGCTGGCAGTACCAATGGGTGCGCCCGCTTTGTTCAGAGACTGATTCCGCTTGCCCGATACTCTGACCATGGCCCGTCCTCCTCATTTTTCATCGTTGAAGCAGCAGAAGCGGCCACAAATGCCTCCGCAGGAGACAGTTCAGCCACCCAGCTTTTCCATGACACCCAACAGATTGAGTTCAGCCCGTTGAGACACCTGTGACCGCCAATCAGTTCGCTGCTGTCCAAATTCCCCTGGAATTGCATTGAGCACTTTGCGGAAAGACCATTGAACCACAGCGAAGCAGCAACGCTGATTGCCGCGAATCTGAACCATGCAAAACTCGCGCCACTGCAACCTGCACACCCACTAACAAACGTGTTCCGGGGGGCAACATCCGCCCAAATCACGAGAATTTGAACGCCCTATGGCCAGTCGGGTGAAACAATCAGCAGTTTCTGCTGGTTTTCGCACTGCCCGCCAAATGCCAATGCCAGCCCAGCTCGCAGGCCGCTGCAAACCGCTGCAAACCGCACCGGACGCGGAACATGC
>JALRDR010001059.1 GCA_023262145.1 Planctomycetaceae bacterium
GGTGAAAATATCGACCGTCCATCCCACGACACACAGGCTTAAAGCAAAACTGACGGTCGCCGGGGCTCGCTCGGTCGTATAAAGTGTAGCGAATGTGCTGATTATCTGACCTGAGTAATCCAGCAGTCCCGGTGTGCAGCATTGAAATCCCTCTGTCGGCGGCGTTGTTGAGCAGGGAAAGCAACTGTGGTATCCTCACGGCAATCCTCTTCTAATGGAAATCATACTTGGCCGTAACCCCTTGAAACCGATACAACCAGCAGAGCGCATGAGTTTGCAGAATCCGCAGCTCGACAATACAACGCTTCACCACTCGGGCAGTTGCGTCTTCGTCTACATCAGACGCTGATGCTTTCGATCGACGTTATTCTTCCGTTCCAGATGCGGTGTTGCAGGTGAAAGAAACAGCTGATGTTCCGAGAGCAAACCATTTTCAGCAGCAGATTTATCTGTGTTCTGATCGGAGCAGCCGTTTTTCTGTGGTCGACATATGTTCGGTATGCCCGGGGACTCAATCAAAGTCCCGTACATATCAAGCTTTCTGATGCCGATTTACCGGACGATTATACCGTAAGCATTCGCAGCATCTTCAATTCTGAATCAGATCTGCTGCGCACCGGTAACATCTGGACAACACATACGTCACGTCCCCCGGTGGCCGAAATCTTCGTTTCCGGGCCGGACAGACCTGATCCTGACTCGATTGAGATCCGTTTGGGATTCTCATGGCTGGACTTCTTTCGATCCGATCACGCCCGTGAACTCGTTCCGGTACCTGAGCTGCATCCCACAACGTGGAAGGTGGTTCTGCCTGAGCACAGCAGAAGTTTTATTTCGCGTTTCTCCGCAATCTTGAACTGGCAAGGGGATGCCTGGCTGCTGCTGCCACCTTTTCTGACTGGCGTTCTCGCGGCAACGCTTTCCTTCATCCTGTTGACTGCCGTCAACAGTGCTGGTGATTCCGAGTCAACGGCCCGACCTCGATTGCTGCTCTTCCGATACGTTCTCGCAATATTCAGTGTTCTGGCCGGGGTATTTCTCTGCATCTACATCTACACATCCTTCAGCCAACTCGTTTCCATGAGCGACGGTCGGACGTTTGCAATTGCAACTGGCATGGTGCTCCTTGTTTTAACCTGCACTGTGTTACTTACCCGCTGGCTGACAAACTGTGAAGCAAAAACACTGCGTAGAATTCAAGTCCCCGAGGCGTTGTTCTGGGGCGGAGTGCTGGCTGCAAAACTGGTATTTGTTTCGAGTTCAAGCGTTCACCTCACCGGAGATTTCAAGGATTATCAGGCTCTTGGTGAGGCATTTGCCGCCGGCAACGTTGAGAGCATCTGGGATCACGACTACATCCTGCTGCCGGTACTCGCCACTCGCGCCTACGCGTTCTGTGCTCCCATCATCTGGCTCTTCGGAGCCGATGCGATGCCGTATGCCAACTGCGTATTCCAGATTCTGACGGCAGGTATGATCTCACGCATTGCAGTACACGCCGGGGCCGGGCGATATCGACTGCTTGCCGCTGCCGTATTTCTGCTCTGGCCCGACTTCCTGTTCTCAACTCCGATCACCAACCATGACATTCCAGGTTACTTTCTTACAGTATGCTGCTTATCTGTATTTCTTGGGCTACAACGCCGCCTGACATCCACTTCATGGCAGCAATGTGGAAGCTTCAGGAAACTCGCAGAGCTACTGTGCTGGGCAGTTGCTTACGGCGCCCTGCTGGCCGTGCTGGAATGGGCAAGAAATTTCTCGCAATTCCTTATTGTTGGTGCACTCTACAGCATTCTGCTCAACGGAAACCCCACAGCTGCCAGTGCCGGATTGATAGACAAGTTAAAACTGTGCGGTTTTCTGTTGCTTGCGATCGCCGCTATGTCCGGCACTTCCAGAATCCTCAGCTCCAGCTACACAATCCATGGCGGTAAACCATACGCATCGAATTTATCCCTCGCAGCCGCGCTGAGTTCCAGTCGTACCGAAGGGGGTTCCATCTGGATAAACACTGTTCCTTACCGATTCACCTATTTTCCTGCCGTGCCATCAGAACAGAGACCAAACTTAATTAGAAGAAAGCTGTTGCACGAAAAACTGGTGCTGGCGGGCATTCTCCCTGATCACCTGCGGAGGAAGACTTTATCGCTGGCTGACGACACAGATTACATCAGCAGTCTTTTTTTTGAGTATTTCCCTGAGAGTGAAATGAGCGATCTCAGCTCTCCACGGAGTGTAGAACAAAGCCACCGATATCTGCAGTTAAGCAAGTTTATCGCATTGTTATGCACACTTTTGGCCGCTTCAGTTTCGCTTGCTCATCTGATTCAGACAGCACTTTGCAGTTTTTCTGATGAGGATTGGCTGACTCATGGCACAACCTTAACGCAGTTGTCAGCAGTGATTCTGCTTTTTGATTCCGCAGCAACATACGACGCTACACTTGGGATTTCGTCCGCCCTGGCTGCTGCCATCTTCTGTTCCCGACTGAAACGAGCGACTACCATCTCCGCACGCAGAAATGGACAGCAGCTTTTGCGGATTGCAGTCAGTGGGTCACTTTGCCTGCTTCTGATTTGGGGCGCAGCAGTTGCAGCCGGAAGAATTGTACAGAGAACTAACTCCGCTTTCGTGGATCTGAATCCGCAGTCTGTTACGTTCACGGCGGGCGAATCGAACTTCAACCTGCATCGAACCAGCTCAGCAGTGGCACTGCGGTTGAAGGATTCTGCTGAGACTGATGCATCCGGATGTCTGGGGGAAATCTTAATCAGTCCACTATTTGCGGAAGATCGCCATCTCGTCGGGTTCCTTACGGGAAACCAGTACCTTGACTCGCAGCCATCACGTGATCGCTACGCCCCTGGAATTGCCCAGTATCAGTTTTGTGCTGGAGATCAGGTAATTCACGAAGGAGACCTGGCTGATCTCAATTCCGCGAAATGGCTTGATTTCACAATCCCCGGGAACAAACCACTCAAACTCCGTCTCTCCATTGCCCCAAATCTCACTAGTGGCCAACTCAAGGAGATTCCAGCAATTGCCATCGAATACCTCTGGTCACCAGCAGAGCAACAGAAGGCAACTCCCGACTCAGAAGACCAGATGTCCCGCAACTAATCCCTATGCTCGCTGCATCGTTAACTGCCACTCCACGCAGCAGTGGACTTCCTTGCCACAACAAGGACACTGCTGCCCAGCATGACTGAACCTCCCTGCTGAATTCGTCGCAATTCTCTCTGTCGTAGCCAGTCAACAATGAGAGACCCAACGCCACGTCCCTGCGTTCCCTGAAGTTCCTTCGTGGCGGCCCCCTGCGTACCCACCCGACGCAGGCCGAGCAACGACGGCAACGTTCGCATTGCCAGAATCGGCGGCACCAGGAATGCAAACAGGTAGCTCGTGAAGCAGACATCAAAACCACAACCTCGCAACAACCTGCTGATTGAGCCGACCGTGTATCGACGGTAATGCCCGGCATGAACATCCTCCGCCGACCAGAGCCAAACAAACGCCGGCACCGTCAGATACAGGTGTCCTCCCGGCTGCAGCACCTGATGAAGCTCGCGGAGGAATCCAGCGTCGTCTTCGATGTGCTCCACCACGTCAAACGCTCCCGCGGCACTCATCGACCCGGGGCGGATCCCGGCAGTCTCAAGCACGGAATTGATGACCTGCAGACAACCTCTGTTCCTGCCATTCAATGCACCACCAGGACCGGGCTCGAGCAAAACTGCATTCACTCCGGCATCCTGAAGGGCCTTCGTCACACAACCGTTGCCCCCCCCCACATCCAGAAATACTCCCTCCGGAGAAAACTGCTGCACCAGATGACGCAGAACAACATTCCGGTGCTGAAACCAGAATGATTCGTCTTCCACGGCAAAACAGGAATCGTTCCCGTCCTCCGGGTAAGAAAGCGGCGTCGACACATCGCCAGCCGGACGATAGATCCCGTCGTCCAGAATCAACTCCGAGGCAAAATCCGTGATGTCCACATGCATTGATATTCCCCGTCCGAATTCGTTGTCCGATCGTTTCCTGAGTGCTCACATGCCGATCGCTGGCAACCTGCTTCGCATGCACCCGAGTAACCATGACTTCCGTTACCACTCTGCCGTATCCCACGCAGATCTACGCTCCACCCTGCTCCTCGTACCGCTTCAACTTTCGGTCCAGCGTTGATCGCTCAATCCCAAGGATCTGAGCAGCTCGCGATTTGTTGCCGCCAGTCCGCTCCAGCATCGCCAGAATGTGCTCGCGTTCCACGTCCGCCAATGGCCGCTCCACAAACACACCAGCGATGTCCCGCTCACCAGCTACGTCCCGCGTCGCCCCCGCCGCACCGCTATCCCCCGACTTTACCCCCAGCCCCGACAACTGCAGATCCTCGGCTCGAATCACTTCACCGCGACACAAGATCACCGTCCGCTCAATCGTATTCTGCAGCTCACGCACATTCCCGGGCCACGAATACCCCACCAGACGACCCATCGCATCCTCGCTGAAACCTGCTATCCGACGCCCCGTCCGCTGCACGAATCGCCGCAGAAATGACTCCGCCAGCAATCGAATATCTTCCCCCCGCTCACGTAATGGTGCCGCCGTCACCTCTGCGACCTGTAACCGAAAATAGAGGTCCTTGCGGAAACTGCCGTCTTCAACCGCCGCCTCCAGATCACGATTCGTCGCGGCCACAATCCGCACGTCCACCTGAATCTGCTCCCGACCGCCAATTCGCTCAAACGGATGCCCTTCCAGCATCCGCAGAAACTTGGCCTGTACAGCCGCACTCATCTCACCAACTTCATCAAGAAACAGCGTCCCCCCGTCTGCCTGTTCAAAACGCCCCACACGCCGATCCGTCGCGCCAGTAAACGCACCCTTCTCATGCCCGAACAGCTCACTCTCAAGCAGACTCTCGTTGAGCGCCGCGCAGTTCACGCACACAAACGGCCCCTCCCGCCGCGCGCTCTGCTGATGAACGCTGCGCGCAATCAGCTCCTTGCCACAGCCACTCTCCCCACGCACCAGCACCGTCGCATCCGTCTCCGCAATCAGCTGAATCTGCTCTCGCAATTGCCGTATCGATGTCGATTCCCCATGCAACTGCTGCTCATCGCCAAGCTCCGCTCGCAACTGTTTATTGGCACTCTGAACCCGCCGCAGATCCGTCGCCAGCGTCTCACGCTGACGCAGACCGCTTAACGCCACGCCAAACTGATTGGCGACTGCCAGCGTGAATTCCAGATCATCGCGATTCAGGGGATTCTCCGGGTTCGTCGAATACAAGTGAATCACGCCAAACGTCTGCTCGCCAGTTCCGATCGGGGCACAGATCACACTCAACGCCCGCATTTCTCCCAGACTGTCGAACATCGACAACTGCCGATCGTCAGCCACATCCTTCGCCAGAATCGCCTCGCGACGCCCCAGGACAATCCGCGACAAGTTGTCAGAAACTCGCCGATAGGGCAGATCCCGCTGGGAGTACCAGCCGGTGAGCTGCAGATCCACCGGCGAAATCGTCGGTCCGCATTCAGGACCCGCCAGTAACACGGCTGAGATCCCCGCTACCGTCTCCCGAGCCAGACTGGAAATGACCAGGTCCGTGAGCCGCTGCACGCTTTCCGCTGCCCCCATCTGCAGACCCAGCTGATACAGCCGAGCCAGCAAGGCGGAACTCTCCGCCCGCTCGGAACCGGATACCAGAAACTCCGCCGTCGCCGTCGCGTGCAGAATGCCTGGCTCGACTTCTTCCTGACCGCCGGAAGATTCCGGCACGCCTGCAGACTCCTCACCACTGCCCGTGGGGCGTTCCAGCGTCCTCGTAAATATCAGCCGACAGGATCCAATCCGAATCTCAGCCCCCGCCACCAGGTCCACGTCGCCACTCACCCGACGGCCGTCCAGACTGGTTCCGTTGCGACTGCCATGATCACGCAGCCGCCAGATACCCTCCGCGCAGAAAATCTCACAGTGGTTGCGACTGGCCGACTGATCCTGCAACACCACGCGATTGGTGGAGGAGCGTCCAATGGTCGTCACCTGATCCGCTCGCAGCCGCACGACATCTCGCCACGAACGCCCGTCCCAGGTGAGCAGATACGCGGGTCCTTTCCCGTCAGGAAACGCTGCAGCTTCAGATCCGGATTCTTCACTCATGATTCCATGGGTCTTGCATGGGCGGTCGCATTCACCAATGTTCACTCCAAAAAAAGCATCCGCTGCCACAGCTGCGAGTGCAATCGAAACCTGACAGCAAAACCTCCGTCAGCGCACACAAATCAGCGCACCACATCCATGCCCGGAGCAAAGCCAATCTGCAACACGGAACGCCACCCCGGCCTGTCCCCATGGAACAGACCGGGGCACACGCGTGAGCAGTCATCACTCAGCGGACTCAACCTTGTCGAAATCCCCTGCCATCACGATGAACAGACGATCCGGATCCAGATGCGTCCGCAGAGCCGTATTCACCTGCTCCACGGTCAGCTCCCGCACCTGCTGCTCAAACGCTTCGGTGTGATTCAGGTCCCGGCCGATAAACGCATACGTCTCCAGCATCTGCACCAGCGACGAATTGTTCGTACGCCGCACCTGCTGCTGCTGCAGGTAACCATCACGAGCAGCAATCAGCTCTTCCTCACTGATGCCATCCTTGAGCAGCCGATCCAGTTCCTCCCGAATCGCCGTCTGCAGCTTGCCGCTGTTCTCCGGATTCGAAATTGCGTAGATCACGAAACTGGTCCGGTCGTCCACAGCCGATGGCTGCAGGCTCGACTGCACCGTGTACGACAGCCCATCCTGCTGCCGCACTCGATTCCCCAGCCGGGAACTCAACCCACCACTGCCCAGAATAAAATTCCCGATCGACAATGCCGCATAGTCCG
>JALRDR010001155.1 GCA_023262145.1 Planctomycetaceae bacterium
AACTGATCGAGGAATACCTGCAACAGCAATGAAGGTCGTGTGATCGTGCATCTCGAACAGCACCTCATGGCCTATGGGCCGGCCATAGTCGGGAACGGAGTGCTTCAACATGTCAGATTCCGCGGATGTGAAGTCCACTGATGTCATTCGCGCATTTGCGGCTGCGGTCGTGAAATTTCAGGAGGAAGCACGGCTGTGCCTGGTGACTCTGGACAGTCAGCTGCGGCAACTGGGGCACTGGCTGGAGCAGGATCGACCGGGATTCTGGAAGAACGAAATCGAACGCTGCATCCGGGAGGTTTCGGAGGCACGGGTGCGTCTGCATCAGTGTCGCATGCGGAGGATGGGCGATTTTCGCCCATCCTGCATTCCGGAGAGCAAGGCACATGACGAAGCAAAGCGGGCGCTGGAATTCGCGCAATCGCAAGTGCCGGTGGTCAGGCACTGGCTTCAGGAAGTGACTCACGAAGCCAGTGAATTTCGTGGCAGAGCGGGACGCCTGCACCAGTGTGTGGAACGTGATCTGCCACAGCTGCTGGCAATGCTGAAATTCAGTCTGGAAAAGCTGGAGGAGTACGGGCAGCTGGCTGCCCCGGCCGCCTCACGAATGTCCCAGCTGACCGCATCCACCGCTGCCTCAGAAACGGCTCCGGCAACGGGGGAATCGGGGCCAGCGGCCGCTGCTGTTGATGGATCGCCGGCGGGGTCCACATCAGCATCTGCAGCAGCGGAGAACACTGAGAATCCGGGGAGCTCAGAGGGAAGCAGTTCCACTGACACTGCAGAATTTACTGGTCCAGCCGATTCCTGAAACTGCGTGCCGATCGATCGCTGCTATTTGTCGTTCGGTTGAGCGGTCCTTTCCGCCTGCAGTCGCTGCAATTCTTCGCGCAGTTCCTGCATCTGTTCCTGCAGTTGTTTCATGGTCTGCTGCAGATCAGGGCTGTCGAGTGCATCGGCCTGGCCGTTTTCGGAGGGCAATCTGAGTTGCAGGCGTCTGCCGATTCGGCCGGAGCCTGGTTGCCGGGGCATCTCTTCCACGATGATTCCCGACTCGCCGAGTTGCCTGCGAATTTCGGGCAGTATCTGAAGTCCGTTCAGGAGCGGCGTGGCGACAGCGGTGTCTTCGGCGGAGATACTGGCACGCATCTGCATCATTCGCGGAGTCGCAGCAAGCACACGTTCTTCTCCGTCCCGGAGCAGAGTGAGCTGGATTTCATTTCCCTCAGATGCGGCGATCAGTGCGGTCAGGGTCGGCAGATCGGTAACGGTGGAATCACCGACACGGAGGAGAAGATCATCGGGGCGGAGATCTGCTTCAGCTGCGGGCGATCCTGGAACAACAGACGTGATCAGGACTCCTGCGTCACGCAGTCGCAAGTGTTTTCGCAGAGCGGACGACGGAGGTTCGCACTGAATTCCCAGGGCCAGTCTGGATTCAGCCACAGCTTCCTGACGCTCATCAGCATCAGAAGGTACAGCGCCCTGAAGGCTTTGCAGCAGAGAAAGAATTTCAGGACGCTGGCGGATTTCTTCAGGAATCTGTGCGCTGAGTTTTCTGAACGATTCCGCATCATCTGCATTCATAGTGGCATCCAGCGGAAACCTGAATTCCTGTCTTCCATTCGGTCCAATGATCAGAATATTCGCAGAGCCCGACGCCTGCGGTTCACCATTTTGTGTCTGCTGGCTGCGCTCAATCTCGATTTCAATTCGCTGATCTTCACCACCTTCATCGGTTTTGACGACGACGGCTTTTCTTGACTGAGACTGTGATTGAGTCTGAGTCTGACGTGTTTGTGAGTCGTCAGCGCTGTTGCGGGGCGCGACACGGATTTCGTCTGCCACGCCTGGCGGAAGCAGCATGACAGCTGCGGTGAGAAGGCTGGCTGCTGAACGTGAAAGTTGAATCATCAGAGATTCCTGCGGAAGAGGCGATTGCGAGGAAGATCGAGGTCGCGTTTTTCAATGTGGGCCGGAAATCAGGGTGGGCCGGAAATCAGGGAGTGACAGGGACCAGAATCAGTCTGCCGTTTGGCATTCTGACGCCCATGTACTTCATCTTACTGCCGCTGTCAGCCTCAGAATACAGTGGCTGCGAAAACATTTCCGGAGAGACGATGGGCACTGTAAATGGATCACGCCCCGGAACATTGACGGTCACGGCCCGTGGCAGGTCATCTGCAGGATGATCAGGCTGGGAACCCAGCAGATCAGCAAACCAGCTGTCTCCCGAGCTACTGCCGGACATCAGCTGCCCACCAGTGAATGCCAATGCCAGACAGAGTCCCAGGGTTACAATGGGATGCGACCACCACGCAGGAATGCCTCTGCTGGTTCCCTGCTGTAAAGCTGCAGGTGCTGGTCTGGTGGCGGTCACGCTGTTCTGTGCTGGTACCGTCTGCTGCAGCTGGTCAGGATCCGCCAGCATTTCCCGAAGAGCGCGGTCTTCCAGAAAACCACAGGCCAGCTGTTTCCAGCCATTGTCGACATGCTGCAGCCGTTCGATCAGCTGCAGCTGTTCCTGCCTGGTCAGCTCTGCGTCCACGCACTTCTGAATCAGATGTTCGTCGCGTTCGGACATTCTCATTCTGCAGCCCCTGTCACATCAAGACTGTTCAAGTTGCTTCTGAGCTGGCGTCTTGCCTTCATCAGTCGATATTCGATGGTTTGTTCCGAGACCCCCAGATGAGCGGCCATATCCCGATAGCTCCAGCCTTCAGCATATTTGAGCAACAGGACCTGTCTGTCGAGTTCGGTGAGTTGCTGAAGCGCATCGTGGACCCTGCCCCGTTGTTCCTCCGCGAGCAGGATCTGCAGGGGACTGGTTGTCTCAGCTGTGCCCGACTCAGTTGCCTGGGCAAGAATACGTTCCTGGAAATGCCGTCGCCGTCCCGTTGTGCGGCGATACATGAGTATCTGACGCACGGCAATCTGGTACAGCCACGCGCCGACCCGATTCACCTCTGTCAGCACGTCTCGCTGACGAACGATCGCCAGCGCGATATTCTGCATGACATCCTCAACTGCCTCTGGTTCGCTCAGGC
>JALRDR010001164.1 GCA_023262145.1 Planctomycetaceae bacterium
GGGGCAGGGGACTGATCCGTACTGGTCGTTACGTTCGTTACTCAGAAAACCAGCCTCTCTGCAGGCTGCATCTTTCTCTGCTGAACAAATTCGGGATTGAGAGTGCCAGCTACGCGCAGAATTCACGGCCTCTCGCCGGACTTGATGCTGCGGACTACTCAGCGTGGCAGGATCAGCCATTCGTCAGCTGGATTCGGGAAGAGGATGGCAGGCTGAGCGTGCGGGGGCGGCTGCGGATGTCCGACAATCTGAACGAGGCGAAGCTGTTTTATGTTGATGTCGAAGGTGCTGAGTCGGTGCTTGTTGAGGTCAACTTCAATGACTTTCACCACTTCAATGTGGCCTATCACTGTGGCACCGCAGTGACGCTTACAGGGACGGGACCGGTTGGTGAGCGAAAGATTACGAAGATCGAGTCACTGGAGTCGCTGTTCGGACACAAGCCGGACGATGCCCCTGGCTGATCGAATCAGCGCAGCAGTCGAATCATCCCGGTCGCAATCATGATGAAAGCGACGGCAAGTCCCAGCAGCATCAGCGTTGCGATGCCGAACTTTGCGTGATCTGAATCACCGGATCTTACCGCCAGCGCAGGTTGTTGATCTTCCGGTCTCCGTTGCTGTGCTGAGCGTGCTGGCAGGTCATTTGTATCGGCAACGAGGCTGCTTCCGGGTGCAGCGGCGGCGACGTCAGAGGAAGCAGCGCCGTCTGCATCGGATGCTGATTCCTGCGGCAATGCGTTCGCATGCAACAGTGTGCAGACGCTGCAACCCCGGCTCAGCAGCATCTTACTGTGATGTTCATCGTCGGAGACAGCCTGGTTTCGGGAGAATTGTCGCGTTGAGGTATCCGCGACCTGTGTGACGGGCTGACGATCCGGCATCTCCAGCGAATGTGCTGCCGTTTCCATTGTGGAAACCATGAGAACGACCAGCAGTACTCCCACCATGAACAGCCCCTTTGCCCTGCAACTCAGTCGCACACCCGGCGGAATACAATCGAGGGCACGTCCGCTTGTTGGAGGAGAATTGAGTTACGTCATCAGTTCAGTGAGCGGGCCCTGTACAGAGACGCCATTCTGTTTCAACACGAGATCTTCGTTTCCGTAGTGAGCAATTGGATTGCCATAGGCGTTCAGCAGAGTCGTCCACCAGTTACCAATCGTTCTACAGCCATCGTCACCATATTGCGGGAACCGAATATATTTTCCCGCAATGTTCAGCCTGCCACCACAGCCGCCCACGACGACGTATGGCCATTCGAGGCAGTCTGCGTGGTGCTTATTTGCCGCATCACTGAAGTAGATGATCATTGTGTTATCAAGCATATTGCCATCGCCTTCCGGGACAGCCCGAAGCCTCCCGGCAAGGTCGGCAATCAGCTGGCAGTGATGCGTTCGAATAATGTCGCGACATTCTTCCTGTGTTCGTGATGCTTCGTTATGCCCGATTCCATGGTTGTGTTTCGCCAGACCCAGCCCGGAGTAGACACTTGACAGATTGTCGAGTCGGATGGTGACACAATTTGTGAGTCCGGCAATGAGAGATGCAGACGCAATATCGACGTGTGCCTGTTGTCGAATCTCTTCTGCAGCAGATGCAAATCTGTCATCAACCAGCGGTGCATGCTGGCGGATCTGAGTACTCATGTCCGAGAGCCGGCTATGACGAACCTGCAGTTCTTCAAAGGCATTCAGATAGGCATTCAACTTGTCGCGTTCGCTTTCGGGAATCGTCCGATGTACCTGTTTCAGATCATCAACCATGAAATCGAGCAGGTTGCGTTGGGTACGAAACTGCTTTTGTCCGCGACCATCGGACGAGGCTGCGGATCCAAACAGTTCTTCATAGGCCATATCCGGACTGCCATGAAATGGCAGCTCTTTATTCGGCCCGGTGGCAGTGATGCCGGGGTAAAGCACGCCGCCCCACGAACTGGAGAGCGCTGGACCGCGAACCGCAAGTCCCACGTGCTGAAATGGTGCCGGGTTCAACTTCGCCAGCTCTGCGTCGACTGTGGCACGAAGAATCGCCCCCCGGTCGTGCTCACCGCCGGTCATATACACGCCCATCGCTCCGAACCAGCTGCTGTGTCCTCCGCGGCACATCTTTCCGGACAGGCCCTGGATCAAGGCTAGCTGGTCGCGAAACGGCTCCAGCGGCGACATTGACGGATGCAGCGGAATGTTCTGCAGCGAAACGGAGCGTGGATCTGTACCTTCGAGTCCGGGCGGGGTAATGCCCTCGGGCACAATCCCACTGGATTTGACGATGAAGACAAATCGCTGCGGAACGGCTTCCGGACGGCCCGCTGCCTGGACACGCAGTTGCTGCAGGAGCGACTGCAACACAAGTGGGCTGCTGCCGGTGGCAAATCGACTGATCAGGTGGCGACGAGAGTACTTCATTCTTTGTTTCTGTAGCCGGTTATCGACGATAGAGAAATGAATCGGAAGTCAGCAGTGAGACAAGCAGTTCGCGAAAGCTGCCGTTACTGTTCAGGTAGGCCTGATCGGCGGAGATCAGCGTGGATGAATCCCGAAGCGACTCATTCCGCCCCAGAAAGTACCGGAATACGTGCCGAATAATGCTCTGTCGCACACGATCAGATTCCGCCAGTCGTGAGATCAACTGCAGCGCATCGTCAACATCACCGTCGACAACCGGGTCACCCGAGTCTGCGACATGCGAGTCTGACATGATCGGCAACACCTGCAGCTGACCGGCCACAAGGGGAAGCTTGTCGAGCACTTCCTGTGTGCGATAACGACCAAAGTCGTCAAAGATCTCAAATGGATATCCGAGCGGATTCATCTTCTGATGGCATTTCCAGCATTCCTGCTGCTCTGTCACCTGCAGCCGCTCACGCAGTGTGCGTGAATGGTCTTCGGGAATCGTGGCATCAACAGTGATGGGCAGATCGGGGACGGTGCCGGCGAGAAGCCGTTCCTGGATCCACTTTCCACGGCGAATCGGATCGGTGGTATCGTTCAGGGAGTGAGCAATCAGCCAGGCCGGATGCGTGAGTATGCCGGCACGGTTGGGGCGGCGGTATGGCTGAGGTAACAGGAAGTCCTGTTCGTCATCTTCGAGGTCATACACCATCGGATACCTGCGGTACAGTGGCTGCATGCCATGCAGCAGCTTGTATTCATCATCCGTATTCTTCCACTGCCGGACTTCCTTGACAATCTGCCGGATGGCCGCCGCAGTTCCACGAAAGCCCCTGTTGAAATTGTGCAGGTAGTATTTCTGATTGAGCTCATGCCAGCCGCGCAGATCCAGACGCTGGAGCAGTTCCAGCTGTTTCTCCGGGGGAAACTCGTCTGCGTCAATCATCTCTCTGTTGGCGTTGTAGAAATCGTAGATCGTGTTGCGGAATGTCTGACGGTTCAGAATGTAGTACTCGTCCGACAGCAGCAGTCGGCGAAAGACGTCCACGTCATCCTCAAGAATATTGAGCACGAAGAAGTCAGCATCACGCTCGTACATCAGTGGATAGTTCTCTCCGTAGTACGAGAATCCACCCGATCGTTCGGCGTCCTTGAAGACCTTGTGTGCCTGTGTGTAGCCAAAGAACTCCTGAAAGAATCGCAGGATCCGTGGCTTCCCGATATCCGGGTCGTTCAGCATTCTTCGCACCTGGTGCGCAAGGGCCGATCTGTCCTGAAGAGAACCTGCAGCGGCAGCCTGGAGCAATTCTGCATCCGGTGGTCGGTCGGTGAGGGCGTAAGCGACAGCAAAGGCCATTTCAGTGGTTGACAGCATCCGCCTGCCATGCTGGTCAGTCTGTCCCAGCCCGATCTCAAGCCGATATACCGACTCCGGGTGCAGCAGAACTGCCATCAGGACAATCCGCAGAGCTTCTCGGTGGTCCGCTGCCTGCAGCGTACTGCGGAATAACTCGATG